>DATKLV010000001.1:0-11413 GCA_035542255.1 Desulfomonilia bacterium
CGCCCTCTGCTCCATCCTGGGATGAGGGACCGTCAGACGATCATTAGAAACAACCTCATCCTGGATAAGGAGAACATCTATGTCAATCGTCCTGGGTGCATGGACATAAGGCCTGGTCCTGCCTATTGCAGCCTCCACAGCCTGGCAGATATCGAGAAGCTCCATGGGTTCCCCATCAAATGAAAATTCAACTGCCGTGTTAAAGTAGCTGCCCTGCTCATCGAACACCTCAACAGGCGACGTCTCATAGATGCGCGATATCCTGACGGCCTCAATGCCCTTTGTTGCAAGCTGTTTCAAGGCATCTTGAAGATACGCCTTCCTGTCTCCGAGATTGGACCCGAGAGAAAGAAATCCTCGCATTATCGGACCGTGTTTGTCAAGGTTCCGAGCCTTTCGACCTCGATGGTAATCTCGTCCCCCCTGCTCATGGGTCCGACGCCGGAAGGGGTGCCGGTGGCAATGACATCCCCTTTTTCAAGGGTCATGATCGAAGAGATGTACTCGATGAGCTGGAACACGCTGAAGATGAGATTGTTCGTATTCGATGCCTGTTTTACTTCATTGTTCAGGCGTGAAGTGACGGTAAGGTCATGCGGGTCGTCGATATCGGTTACGATCCAGGGGCCGAGCGGCGCAAAGGTGTCAAAGGACTTGGCGCGCGTCCACTGGCCATCCTTTGCCTGAAGGTCCCTAGCCGTCACATCGTTGAAGCATGTGTATCCCAGGATGACCTCCCGTGCATTTCCTGCCCTCACGTTTCTGCATCGCTTCGAGATCACCACAGCCAGTTCCGCCTCATAATCAACCCGGGATGATTGTTCAGGATATACGATGGCCTCTCCGGGACCGATGACGGCTGTTGAGGGTTTCATGAAGAGGATAGGCTCCTGCGGCAATGCCAGCCCCATCTCCTCTGCATGGTCCCGGTAATTCAAACCCACGGCGATGATCTTGCCCGGCAATACCGGGGCCAGCGGCTTCTCGATCTCAAGGGCATGGCCCTCTGCCAGGGTATCCGGGTTCAGCTCCCTGAACATGATGCCGTCCCTGGTAGAATACCAGGTCGCCTTGCCGGATGGTGTGAGCGCCCTACCGATTTTCATGGCTGATACCCAGCACATCCATCATGGAGTACAGGCCCGGCCCTTTCCCTTTGAGCCACCGTACCGCCCTGAGAGCGCCTCGGGCAAAGTTCTCACGGCTGTGGGCCTTGTGAGTGATCTCGATGCGCTCGCCGGGACCGGCAAACATCACGACGTGCTCGCCCACAATGTCGCCCGCCCTCACGGTCTGTATGCCGATCTCTCCTTGAGGTCTGACCCCTATGATGCCGTGGCGCTCATACCGGGCATGCTCATCAAGCTCAACACCCCTGCCCCTGGCCACTGCCTGGGCCAGTGCCAGCGCCGTGCCCGAAGGAGCGTCTTTTTTCAGCCTGTGATGAGCCTCCACGATCTCCACATCATAGGTTTCATCTAAAAGGCCCGCCATCATTCCCACGAGATTCAAGAGCACATTCACCCCGATGGACATGTTGGGCGAAAGTACAACGGGTATCATTGATGCGGACGAAGCTACGCTTTTTTTCTGTTCCTCGGTAAAGCCGGTGGAGCCTATAACCACGGACTTTCCCTTTTCCGATGCGTACCTGAGCGTAGCCAGCGTCACCTCGGGGAAGGTGAAATCCACGATGCAGTCGCAGGAAACAAAAGCCTCCCCGAGATCGGCGGCCACCTTTATGCCGGTCTTCTTCGATCCCAGCATCTCTCCGACATCCCTGCCGACGGCTGGATGGGCCTTGTCTTCAAGCGCGCCTTCAAGTACCAGATCAGGGCTGTCCATGATGGTCCGTGCAATGAGTGAGCCCATCCTCCCACCGAACCCGACAACGCCGGTTTTGATCATGGGGGAACCTCCGGAGTCAGCTGATGCAGCCGTAGCGCCTGAGCACTTCGGCGAGCTTCTTCTTATTAGCTTCGGACATGGGGCACAGGGGCAGCTTGAACTCCTCGACCACCCTGCCCATCATCGCAAGGGCCGTCTTCACGGGAATTGGGTTGGTCTCGATGAACAGCGCCTGGTTGATATCCAGGAGGTCCAGATGAAGCTTCTGAGCGGTTTTAACATCACCCGAATTCCAGGCCTTGCACAGGGCGGACAACCTGTCGGGCAGGACGTTGGCCGTCACCGATATGGCACCTGTGCCGCCGCAGCACATGATGGGATAATTCAGTGCATCCTCGCCCGAGAGCACGCAGAAGTCATCGGCCGTGTCTCTCACGATCTGTGAGCACTTCACCAGGTCGCCGCTCGCCTCCTTGATGCCCACGATGTTGTCTATCTTGGACAGCTCGACAACCGTTTCGGTCGCCATGTTCACGCCGGTTCTCCCGGGCACATTGTAGAGGATCTGGGGTATGTTGCATGCGCTTGCAACAGCCTTGTAGTGCTCATAGAGGCCCTTCTGGGTAGGTTTGTTGTAGTACGGGGTGATGAGCAGCGCCGCATCGGCGCCTATCTCCTTGGCATGCCTGGTGAGGCGGATGGCCTCTCCCGTGGAGTTGGAACCGGTGCCTGCAATGACCGGCACCCTCTTGTTCACCTCTTCCACGGTGATGTCTATGACCCGTTCATGCTCTTCATGGGACAGGGTGGCCGATTCACCGGTAGTGCCGCAGGGCACGATTCCGTTCACTCCGCCCCTGATGACGAAATTGATAAGATCCCTGTACGCCTTTTCGTCCACCTTGCCACCCTTGAAAGGCGTTACAATGGCGACGATCGCTCCTGAAAGCATAGCTATCCTCCCTGGTTAGATCAGACCTTCGGGGACAAGCTCACCCGAAACAAGGTCTTCATACGATTGCCTCTGTATTACCACAGAATACTTCGAACCATCCACCAAAACCTCTGGCGGCTTCGGCCGTGAGTTGTAGTTTGACGCCATGGTGAACCCGTAAGCCCCGGCGCTCATCACCGCAATAAGATCGCTCCGGGAGAGGTACGGCAGTTCCCTGTCTTTTGCGAGAAAATCGCTGGATTCACAGATGGGCCCCACCACATCGGCCTTTTCTTTGGACACGTCTTTCCTGGTCACCGGCAGGATATCATGCCATGCGCCGTAGAGTGCGGGCCTGATGAGGTCATTCATCCCTGCATCCACGACGATGAATGTCTTTTTTTCCGTCTCCTTGCGATAGAGCACGCGGCTGACGAGCACGCCCGTGTTTCCCACAATGACCCTGCCGGGCTCGAAGATGAGCTTCAGGTTCAGATCCCTGACGGCATCGATGATCGCTGCGCCGTACTCCTTCGGGTGCGGCGGCTGTTCCGATGAATACGTGATGCCTAGGCCGCCGCCCAGATCCAGGTATCTGAACTCTATGCCCAGGTCCTTGAGATCCGCAATGAGCAGCTTCAGCCTCTGAATTGCATCGATGAACGGGCTGATGTCGGTGAGCTGGCTGCCGATGTGGCAATCGATGCCCACGATCTCGAGGTGCTCCATCTCCCTGGCCTGCAGGTACTGCTTGATGGTCTCCTCGATCTCGATGCCGAACTTGTTCTGCTTCATGCCCGTTGAGATGTACGGGTGGGTCTGGGGGTCCACATCCGGATTGACCCTGATGGATATGGGGGCTTTCTTCCGCAATGCCCCTGCGCGCTGGTTGATGACCTCGCACTCCTGCTCGCTCTCGATATTGAACATCATGATGCCTGCCTGAATGGCCATGTCGATCTCTTCGACCGTCTTGCCGACACCGGAGTAGACGATCTTCGAAGCTGGGATACCGGCTTTGAGAGCCCGATAGAGCTCGCCTCCCGATACCACATCAGCCCCGAGCCCATGATTCGCCATGAGGGTGAGGATGGCAAGGTTCGAGTTGGCCTTCATGGCAAAGCAGGTCTGATGGTTGATGCCCTTCAGCGGCTCCTCGAAGGCCTGGATATGGCGCCTGAGCGTGGGCAGGCTGTAGCAGTAGAACGGGGTTCCTATCTCGCGGGCGATCTTTTCGAGGGGAACTTCCGAACAACACAGTCTCCCATTCACGTCATAGGTAAAATCATGCATGGCTAACTTTCCCTTCTTCCATAATTGTGAAAAACCTTCCCTGTGTCCTTCTTACTAAAACAGGGAACATCGATCTATTATCCATAAACCAAAACACCCACAAGATCACTCTTACCTGGCGTTTGGTGAAAAAGCATAACCTGACTTTTTCTTGTCCTTTCTTTTGGTGCCAAAAGAAAGGACCAAAGAAAAGTCACCCCAAGAACCCGCCCTAAAGGATGCGTTCGCTCGCTTGGACAATCCGGGTCGCGTTTAACTCGCTTCGTTTCACTTCGCTCAGACAGGAAACGCTTTCCCCCGGATTTTCCTGCACTCGCTCACCTGGTTCAAGGGGAAAGAAAAACCCTTACGGCTGTCATTCCGATTGCGGGAGTGACAGCTTTGCATTTTTATTAATAGTCCCAACTACTCTTTTCTAACCACGATCTGGGCAGGCGTTTGCCATTTCGTGGTGCCGTGCTCCACAGCGATGCGGTAGACCATGTAGTCGGCCTGGGATGAAGTGTCTTTCAAGACGACCTCGCCGGGTTTCTCAAGGGAGATCTTCTGCTTTACCATGAGATCGTCCGTACATTCAGGGCAAATTCCCTTGGGTTTGCCGAGCAGCAGCACAGAGGCATCCGGCACATTGCACCTTGCGTTTGCCACGACCTCGGACCCCACAAAGCCGATGGATATCACCTCCACCGGATCGGGCTTGGCCGGGGGCAGAGGCGGCAGCTTTCTGCCGCAGCCGGTACAAAGAATACAGAGGGCCAGTGCGATGAAGAGGGCCCTAGTCCTCATGGGCGAGTGACTCCAGGACGGCCTTCGCATCCTTGAGGGCATTACGCACCTTGTCTCTCGCTGTCCCGCCGAGGCTTGTGCGCCTGTCCACCGACGAGGCAGGATCAAGGTATGCAAACACATCGCTGTCGAACAGATCGGCGTGGGCCTTGAGCTCGTCGAGGCTGATCTCGGAGAGCCTCTTGCCCTTTTCGATCAGCTGGGAAACGATGCGGCCCGTCACCCGGTGGGCTTCCCTGAACGGCATCCCCTTGGCAGCGAGGTAGTCGGCCATGTCGGTTGCGGTGATGTACCCGTCATCTAAAGAGCGGCTCATGGATTCGACCCTGGGGCTCATGCCTGCCGTCAGCCCGGTCATGATCTTCAATGACGACAGCGTGGTGTTTATGCACTCCAAGACCGGTTTCTTGTCCTCCTGCATGTCCCGGTTGTAGGCAAGGGGCAGGCCTTTCATCATCACGAGCAGCGCCGTCAGGTTTCCATAGACGCCGCCCGCCTTGCCGCGTACGAGCTCGGCCGCATCCGGGTTCTTCTTCTGGGGCATGATGGAGCTGCCCGTGCAGAAGGAATCCGGCAGTTCGATGAAGGAGAACGGCTGGGAGTTCCAGATGATGATCTCCTCGCAGAACCTGCTCAGATGCATCATGATCATGCTGTCGATAAAGGCGATTTCACACGCAAAGTCCCGGTCGCTCACCGCATCGATGGAATTCCTGCTGGGACCTGAAAACCCAAGGTCTCCGGCAGTCTGTACCCGGTCTATGGGATGCGGCGTGCCTGCCAGGGCCGCACTGCCGAGCGGCGACACATTAACCCTTGCAAGGGCCTCTTTTACACGCTGATGGTCCCTCAAGGCCATCTCGAAGTAGGCGAGCAGATGGTGCGCAAAGGAAACCGGCTGGGCATGCTGGAGATGGGTCATGCCCGGGAATATCGTATCCACATTCTGAGATGCCTTGGAGAGCAGGGCGTCCATGAAATCTTCGAGCCCTTTTGCCGTTTCATGGAGGGCCTTGCGGCAATACAGCCTGAAGTCCGTGGCCACCTGATCGTTTCTGCTGCGTGCCGTGTGGAGTTTTTTGGCCGTCTCGCCGATCCTCTTCACGAGCTCGGTCTCGATGTTCATGTGTACATCTTCCAGGGCCGGATCGAACTGGAAAGAGCCCTTTTCAATATCTTCCCGGATGAATTTGAGCCCGTCGATGATGGCCTCGGCCTCTTCTCTGGAGATCAGGCCGACTACGGCAAGCATGCGGGCGTGTGCGATGCTGCCCTCGATATCCTCCCGGTACAGGCATGCATCGACATCCACGGAGGCGGTGAATTCCTCCACCAGCTTATCGGTACCTTGCTTGAACCTCCCGGACCACGGTTTGTCGGTCATTTCCTAACCTGTGCCCTCACCTTGAGCCGCAGTGCATTGAGCTTGATGAACCCTGCGGCGTCTTTCTGATCATATACCACATCTTCTCCGAAGGTTGCGAACTCGGGATTGTACAGCGAGTTCCTTGATCTCCTGCCCGTGACGGCACAGTTGCCCTTGTAGAGCTTGATGCGCACATCCCCGCTGACACCCTTCTGGGATTCGTCGATGAGCTTCTGAAGCACCTCTCTCTCGGGCGAGAACCAGTATCCGTTGTAGATGAGCGCGGCATAGCGCGGCATGAGCTCGTCCCGCAGGTGCATGACCTCCCGGTCCATGGTGATCTGCTCGATGCCCCGGTGTGCAGCCTTGAGGATGGTGCCACCCGGTGTCTCGTACACGCCCCTAGACTTCATGCCCACGTAGCGGTTCTCCACGATGTCGATGCGGCCGATACCGTTCTTGCCGCCGAGTTCGTTGAGTCTGGCCAGCAGTTTTGCGGGGCTCAACTTCTTGCCGTCAATGGCCACCGGGTCGCCGTCCACAAAGGAGATCACGATTTCTGATGCCTTGTTCGGGGCCTTTTCCGGTGCGCAGGAGAGCACGAACATGCCCTCATCCGGCGCATTCCACAAGTCCTCGAGGATCCCTCCCTCGAAGCTGATGTGCAGCAGGTTCCTGTCCATGCTGTAGGGCTTTTTCTTGGTCACCGGCACATCGATGCCGTGCTTCCTGGCATAATCGATCATCTTTTCCCTCGAGCGGAGCTTCCACTCATCCATCTTCCAGGGCGCGATGATCTTGATACCGGGGTAGAGCGCCCAGCAACCGAGCTCGAAGCGGACCTGGTCGTTGCCCTTTCCCGTGGCCCCGTGGGCCACGGCATGGGCCTTCTCTTTCCTGGCTATCTGGACCATGTGCTTGGCAATGAGCGGCCGGGCAAGGGAGGTCCCCAGGAGGTAGAGCCCTTCATAGGCCACATCGGCTCTATAGGCTGGAAACACATAGTCGCGCACGAACTCTTCTTTCAGATCTTCGATGTAGATCTTGGAGGCACCAGTCTTCAGGGCCTTATCTTCCAGGCCTTCGAGCTCCTCTGCCTGGCCGACATCAGCTGCGAAGCAGATAACCTCATAGCCGAACTCATCGATGAGCCACTTGAGGATGACCGAGGTATCGAGTCCGCCCGAGTAAGCCAACACCACCTTGTTTTTTATGCCCATACCGAACTCCTTTTACTTTCGTAGTAGGTAATCCAGGACAGCCTCCTGGATGTATTGTCTGTTCTGCGCCTGGTCCCAGACGATAGAACGCTTTCCTTCCAGCACCTCCTCGGTTACTTCCTCGCCGCGGTGGGCCGGCAGGCAGTGCATGAACACCGTATCTTTCCCTGCGTGCTTCATCAGGGCCTCATCCACCGTGTACGAGGCAAAGGCCTTCTTGCGCTTTTTGGCCTCCTCCTCCTGGCCCATGCTGGCCCATACATCGGTGTTCACGGCAATGGCCCCCTTTACTGCCTCGATCGGACCCTGCACAACGCTTACCGCAGCCTTGTCCTTATGGGCTGCCTTCAGGATCTTCTTGTCCGGCATGAAGCCCTCGGGGCATGCGAGCACCAGCTCGAAGCCCAGCACGGCCGCGGCATTGATCCATGAATTGGCCATATTATTGCCGTCGCCGATCCAGGCCACCTTCTTCCCCTTAAGCCTGCCGAACCTCTGTGTCAGGGTGAAGCAGTCGGCAAGGACCTGGCAGGGATGCAGCAGATCGGTGAGCGCATTGATCACCGGGACCTCCGCGTAAAATGCCATCTCCTCAATGCGCTCGTGGCCGTAGGTCCTCATGACTATGGCATCGCAGTACCCGGAAAGCACCCTGGCGGTATCTTTCAATGGCTCGCCGCGGGCTATCTGGGAGCCCTCGACGGAGAGCACCACCGGGTGGGCACCCAGCCGGGCAATGCCCACTTCGAAGGAGACCCGCGTGCGTGTGGACGCCTTCTCGAAAAGGAGCACCACCGATTTGCCCTCGAGTGAGCGCGGGGGGCGTTTCTTTCTGAATTGGGCCGCCTTGCCAAAGAGCCCTTTAATCTCGGCGGCGCTGAGATCTCGAATCGATAAAAAGTCCCTGTGTTTCATTATAATCCCTTCTCTTCCAGGATGGCTTCGATGATCCTGACGGCCTCATCGAGCTCGGCAGTGCTTATGACAAGAGGCGGAGCTAGCCTCAGGGTCTTGCCCTGTATGACATTCAGCATGATCCCGTGCCTGATACCCGCTCCCGGGATAAAGGAGACATCGGCATCGAAATCCGCACCCACCAGGAGCCCCCTGCCGCGTACGGCCTTCAGCATCGGGTGGCCTTTCCTGAGACCTTCGATCTTCTCCCTTAGGTAGAGGCCCTTATCATGCGCCCGGCCCGCGATGTCGTCCCTGAGCATGATGGTGAGCGTGGCCAGTGCCGCAGCCATGGCCAGTGGGTTGCCTCCGAAGGTTGAGGCGTGCGTGCCCGGGCCGAGCACCTTGGCGATCTCCGGACGCGCCACCACGGCTCCTACCGGGAAGCCGTTGCCCAGGGCCTTGGCCAGGGTCATGATATCGGGCGTTATACCTTCATGCATGTAGGCAAAGAGCTTTCCTGTCCTGGCCATGCCGGTCTGGACCTCATCGAGCACGAGAAGAATCCCTTCCCTGTCGCAGAGTTCCCTCACTTTTGTTAGATAACCCTCAGGCGGGATATTGATGCCGCCCTCGCCCTGGATGGGCTCAAGCATGACGGCGCCCACCTCGCCGG
The DNA here is from genome assembly GCA_035542255.1 of Desulfomonilia bacterium. GTDB lineage: Bacteria > Desulfobacterota > Desulfomonilia > UBA1062 > UBA1062 > MWEI01. The sequence goes on from DATKLV010000001.1 coordinate 9,018, forward strand.
TTATTGCGTCCGTCAAGGCATCGATATCGCCGTACGGCACGGATATGAATCCGGGCATCACAGGCTCGAAGCCTTCACGGTACTTGGCCTGGCCCGTTGCTGCCAAGGTCGCCAGGGTCCTGCCGTGGAAAGAACCATTGCAGGTGATAATGACCGGCCCCCTCTTCCCGTTCGTATTGCAGAACCTTCTGACAAGCTTGATGGCGCCTTCGTTCGCCTCGGCCCCGGAGTTGCAGAAAAAGACCTTTGAGGGGAACGTATGCTCACTGAGAAGGGCTGCCACTTTCTCCTGAAGGGGGATCTCATACAGGTTCGAGCAGTGGAAGAGTCTACCCGCCTGCTCCTTGAGCGCGCCTGCCACCTCGGGGTGGGCATGGCCGAGGTTGCATACGGCTATGCCCGAGAGCATGTCGAGGTAAGCCTTGCCCGCATCGTCGAAGATCCTGCAGCCATCACCGCGAACGAGCTTCACGGGCTGCCTGGAATAGGTGTTCATCACGTGTTCCACTTCTGTTACTCCTTGACGATCTGGGTGCCGATGCCCGAATCGGTGAAGAGCTCGAGCAGGATGGAATAGGGCACGCGTCCGTCCAGTATGTGCGCCTTCATGACGCCTTCCTTCAGTGCCTTCTTGCAGCATTCGAGCTTGGGAATCATACCGCCGGTCACTACGCCCTTCTTGATGAGTCGCGGGATCTCGTCACATTTAAGGCTCGAGATGAGCCTGCCGTCCTTGTCGAGCACGCCCTGCTCGTCGGTGAGGATGACGAGCCTTTCCACCCCAAGGTGCGAGGCCACTCCGGCAGCAACGGTGTCGGCATTGATGTTGTAGGTGAGCCCGTCATCGCCCACGCCTGAAGGGGCGATGACAGCCACGAACCCTGCCTTTTCCACTGCATCGATGATCTCGGTGTTGATGCTTTCCACCTCGCCCACATGGCCCATGTCCACATCATTCATGATCCTGCCGTCCGAGCTCTTACGCGAAGAGTAGAGCTTCCTGGCTTTGATGAGGCCGCCGTCCTTGCCGGAAAGCCCAACGGACCTGCCGCCCTCACTGTTGATGAGATGGACGATCTCCTTGTTAATGCCGCCTGCAAGGACCATCTCCACCACGTCCATGGTCTTGGCGTCGGTCACGCGCTTGCCGTCGATGAAGGTTGACTTGATGCCCATCTGATCCAGCACCGAGCTGATCTGGGGGCCGCCCCCATGGACGACCACCACCTGGATGCCGATGTACTGGAACAGGATGATCTGCCGTGCAAAGAGCTTTTTCAGCTCAGGGTCCACCATGGCGTGACCGCCGTATTTAACCACGACCCTCTTGCCACGGAAGTCCCTTATGTAGGGCAGGGCTTCCACCAGGACTTTTGCCCTCTGTATGGCCTGTTCCATCAGTGTGTATCCTTTCACGGGCCTGAAGGCCCTCTGCATCGGCCGACGTCCCGGACGGAACGCGGTCTTCATGAGAAAGCAGTGTATTTACCGAAAACCTGCGGAAAATGAAAGGATAAAATGAGGCTGCGTGAGCCTGGGAGTGCAATGACCCGCAGAGGCTAAAGGGTACGTTGATAAAAATCCGGGTTTAAAGATCACCCGTCGATCTGGTGCACGTTCGGCGCATCCGTGCGGAACTCGTCCCTCAGGACCCTGTCGAGGTTCTTCTCGGATGCGGTCCTGGGTATCTCGCTCACCACCTGGAGGTATGAGGGAATCGAGTTCCTGTCCAGGCTCGCCTTCAGTGCATCGAAAACTTTCCCGGGATCGATGGTCATGCCCGGCGCCGGGACGATTGCAGCCACGATATCGCTCTCGCCTGGCGCCCCTGAAGATGCTGGGATGCCGTAGACGCACACGTCGGACACCTCCGGCAGGTCGGCCAATACCTTTTCCACGTACTCGGGCATGATGAAGTCGCCGTGCCGCCGCAATCCGCCGCCCTTGCGGAAGTCGAAGAAGAGCCAGCCGTCTGGGTCCTTGTGACACATGTCGCCTGTCCTCAATATGCCTCCCCGGGTCTTTTCCTCGGATGCCTTTTTCTTATCGAGGTACTCCACCTCCGCCTTGCCCTGGGCCGGGATCACCACAAGCTCTCCGATCTCGCCGGGTTTGCACTCGGAATCGTCCTCATGGAAAATCTTCATATCCATGACCCCGTCCAGCGGCTTGCCAAAGGAGCCTATGGGGCCTACTCCCGGAGGGTTGTGCGCAAAACCTCCCTCAACAGCACCGTACCATTCGTGGATCTTCACATCGTAACGTTTCTCGAACGCCTCCCAGATGCTGCGAGGCGTGCCGGAGCTCAGCACGATGCGGACCGGGTTGTCGGCATCGTCAGGCCTTTTAGGCTCTCCGTAGAGGCCCATCATCATGCCGCCCAGGAGCGAGAACCG
>DATKLV010000002.1:0-12263 GCA_035542255.1 Desulfomonilia bacterium
CAGGATATGCGGGTTTTATACCTGCAAAGACCTGGCGGAGACGGCCCTCACCAAGATCGATCATGAGCTTCACCATTTTATCCGATCCTTCAACAGAGTAAGCGTCCATGATCTTTCCTGCCCTCAGGTCGAGTTTGGTGAAGTCATCAATAGTAATTTCGGGCTGTTTGACGGGGGTGGTCATGCCTTCGGGCTGAGGTCTCCTTTTTGATGAAATTCCTCCGGATTGTTTGGACCCGCCGGATGTCTTCTCGATCTTGGTCCAGGAATCCCGCAGGGTCACGGTGCGGTTGAATACCAGTGCATCAGGTTTTGAGTCTTTACTGTCCACACAGAAGTAACCCTGCCGCTCGAACTGGTAACTGCTGAGAGGATTTGCCCCGGCAACAGACCGTTCAAGTTTACATCCTGAAAGTGTTATCAGAGAATCGGGGTTCAGGAATTCCTTGTAGTCCTTGCCGGTCTTCTCTGCCTCCGCCCCGATGTTTTCTACGCTGAAGAGCCTTTCGTAGAGCCTCACCTCGGCGTCGATCGCGTGATCTGCAGATACCCAGTGAAGTGTACCTTTGACCTTTCGGCCGTCTTGTGCGTCGCCGCCTCTGGTTGCCGGGTCATAGGCGCAGCAGAGCTCGGTGATGTTTCCGGTCTTTTTGTCTTTCACAACACTGTTGCATCTGATGAAGTAGGCGCCTCTCAGCCTTACCTCTCTTCCTGGCGCGAGTCGGAAGAACTTGTCCGATGGATTTTCCATAAAATCATCCTGCTCGATATAGAGGGTGCGCGAGAAGGGTACCTTGCGTGATCCTCTCACGGAGTTGTCCGGGTGATAGGGGATCTCGAATTCTTCAGTCTTGTCCTCGGGGTAATTTTCAATGGTAAGCTTAAGCGGCCTGAGAACAGCCATAACCCTGGGTGCCTTTTCATTCAGGTCCTCACGGATATGGTACTCCAGCAGGGCCATGTCCACCATGCTGTCCTTTTTGGCGACACCGATGCGCTCGCAGAATTTTCGTATCGCATCGGGCGTATAACCTCTTCGTCTCAGGCCAGCGATAGTGGGCATGCGAGGGTCGTCCCATCCCGACACGATTTTGAGCTGTACTAGTTCAAGAAGCCTGCGTTTGCTCATCATGGTGTAGCTCAAATTGAGCCTGGCAAACTCGATCTGCTGGGATCGGTACATGTCGAGCTTTTCCAGCGACCAGTCGTATAAAGGCCGGTGATCCTCGAATTCAAGGGTGCAGATGGAGTGGGTGATCCTTTCCAGTGAGTCTGATATCGGGTGCGCAAAGTCGTACATGGGATAGATGCACCAGTCATCGCTCGTACGGTGGTGGGTTGACCTCAGTATCCTGTAGATAATCGGGTCGCGCATATTCAGATTGGGCGAAGCCATGTCTATCTTGGCACGCAGGACCCGTGCACCATCCGGGAATTCCCCGGCCCTCATGCGACGGAAGAGGTCGAGGTTTTCTTCAACAGCCCTGTTCCGGTATGGGCTTTCCTTGCCCGGATCGGTCAGCGTGCCCCGGTACTGTCTGGTCTCCTCGGCGCTCAGATCGCATACATAAGCCAAGCCTTTTCTGATGAGTTCCTCGGCGAGCACGTAGGTCTTTTCAAAATAATCAGAGGCATAGTACATCCGGTCCTCCCAGTCAAAGCCGAGCCAGTGAACATCCTCGATGATGGAATCGATATATTCCTGATCCTCTTTGCTGGGATTGGTGTCGTCGAAGCGCAGATTGCAGATGCCGTTGTAATCGGCTGCTATACCGAAATTGAGGCAGATGGATTTGGCATGGCCGATATGCAGATAACCATTCGGTTCAGGGGGGAAGCGGGTGTTCACCCTGCCGTCATATTTGCCCGACTTCATGTGCTCATTGATGATGTTGCGGATGAAGTCGATGGAAGATGGTGCTCCTGAAGCGGTCTTTTTTTCATTCACGTTTCGTGGGCCTGTGGGTTTTGCCATGGCTTCTTCCTTCGATTTAGGGGATATAGATGTATACCATAGGATGGTTTTCTTTTGAATCATGGAGAGCTGACGAATTATTAATCCGGTCTCCGAGATACGGTTCCATTGAATGTTGCTATAAGCTCATTATTTTTGAATACTTCCATTCTATATAAGCCGGTTCTTTTAGTTGCATGTATCAATCTCGCTTCCGCTGAAACGGTATCACCGACATCTGCCGATTTCAGGAAAGTGCCGCTGATATCGAGCGCGTATGACGGGAAATGATCACTATTTGAAGCTGCCGAGAAAGCGACGTCTGCCAAGCTGAATATGAGACCACCATGGATCAGTCCGAGGAAGTTGAGCATATGATCTGTAATCACGAGAGAACAGAGGGAGTATCCTTTTTCAACCTTATCGATTCTTATGCCGAGAAATTTTACATAAGGATCATTCAATAATTTATCAGTTATGTTACTCATTGATTATCCGTCATCATCTATAATGCATCATTGCATATGGCAATAGAATCATTATTCTAGGTAAATGTAAAGTTGGATAAAACATGTTTCATACGAGCAGCATCCGGGGTCATTATTATTGATTGGATATCATGCCATGGAAAGGAAGAGGGTTCTCAGGGAGATCAGGGACCGGATAAAGATTAATGTTCTCTCCTGGCTCGTTGATTATGGAATACCCATCGGCACATAAGATAGTAACTTCTTCAATTGAGGGGAAACATGAAGAGCGCACAAGGTATCATATTAGCTGTTTTGTTATTTGTATGCCTCTCTGGAATCTTTTTTATTTATCAGGCAGTTAATAAGGATAATCATGCATTAACCCCTGATGAACTTATGCCTCTTGCAGTAAAAGGTGATCCTGATGCACAAAATAAACTGGCGACAGCTTACTATACCGGCCTTGGAGTTAAAAAGGATACAGCAGAGGCTGTGAAGTGGTTCAGGAAGGCTGCGGAAAAGGGTTATGCCAAGGCGCAATATAACCTTGCGGTGATGTACTACCAAGGCGAAGGTATAACACAAAGCTTTGGAGAATCTGCAAAATGGTTTATGAAGGCTTCCGAGCAAGGTCTCCCGGATGCTCAATACAATCTTGGTGTATTGTATTATAAAGGTGAAGGTGTAAAACAGGATTACGGCGAGGCGTTCAAATGGTACCACAGAGCCGCTGAGAAGGGGTCTTTGAAGGCACAATACAATCTCGGGTTGTTGTATTATCAGGCTCAGGGTGTGCCTAAAGATAATGTGCAGGCATATGTTTGGTTAAGCCTTGCCGCGGCACAAGGCCTTAAGGACGCAGTCATAAACCGTGATTTTGTCGGAAAGAAACTTTCATCCCCTCAGCTCACAGAGGCAAAGAAACTGATCAGCGAATGGAAGCCTGAAAAATAGCCGAGTAAATGCTAGCCGGGCTTTTCGTACTCTCAATGAGGGATTCATCACATGTTGATATGAGAAGATCCAGGAGGTCCCGAGTAAGCTCATTCTTCTCATGAGAAGTCTCCTCTTTCTTTACCGATGCCCTCCTGGCTTTTGAGAGCAGAGTCCTTACCTCCTTTGTCCTACACGGGTTTTCAACCTTCAAAGCTTCATGGGCAGCAGACAAAGAAGCAATTCTCCGGCAGACGGTATTTAAGATATGTGGCCCTGGTTTTTTCTTAAAGCACATATCGATGAGCTTCTGGTCCATGCTCTTGTCCATTCCCTTAAGATGGTCAGTTATGAACCGGATTACCATGAGGTTCGGAACCGGAAATCGGTTATCATGACCAAAAACAAGATGTGCCCAGGTCATAAAATATTCTATGTCACCCCTATAAGCCTTCTTCGTATTATCTGCAGTACCCTCGGTAAGAATTTCCTGGACCCTTGATTCTGTGTCATCGGGGGTGAGAGATGTTTATGGATGGCCTCGACACCGTTATGATTTGACCACGTAAGCAAAGTGAACAAGTCAAAAGAATTATCCCCGGTACACCAAACGGTACACCGGGGATCTTTAAAAAACTTGTAACTATTGGTAGTCCCAAGGGGAATCGAACCCCTGTTTACGGCGTGAGAGGCCGTTGTCCTAGGCCACTAGACGATGGGACCATAAATTTTGGCTGGGGGACTAGGATTCGAACCTAGATAAGCGGAGTCAGAGTCCGCGGTCTTGCCATTAGACCATCCCCCAGCGTACTTAGCTCTTCTAACGACTGAGCAGGGGCTTGTCAAGGTGTTTTTCTCCTATTGTTGGTGAATGTGAAGCATGTCCTGGAGCGGGTTTAAGGCAATATTTCGGGTTTAAGGGAATGTCAAACAAAGACCTTTCTCCGTATGAGAACATGAGTCAAAAGACCTTGAGTTGCCTGATCGTGGATGTTATGCAGATTATATGACCTTCAAGGACGAGAAACTCTACGTAGTCATGATGGGCCTGCCTTCCCAGGGCAAGTCCACCGTGGCGTACCGGCTGCAGGACATCTTCAAGAAGAATTCCATCCATACCATGATCTACAACAACGGAGAGCTCAGGAGAAAATATGCCCCCGCAGAAACCTGGAGGGCGGAGTTTTATAACCCCGGGAACAAGGATGCGGCCGAGCTCAGGAAAAAGTTTGCGATCATGAACCTAAATCGTGCAAGAAAATACCTGAAGGTCAAGGGCCAGGTGGCCATACTTGACGCGACGAATGTCAGCCGGTTAAGACGTGAGCTCATCGAGGACTACCTGAAGGACCACCCCATTCTCTACATCGAATGCATCAACAACGATGAGGACATTGTGGACTTAAGCATCCGCCACAAGGTGCGCGCCCCCGAATTCGCCTCGTTGGACGAAAACCAGGCGGCAGAAGAATTCAAGAAACGCATCGAGTACTATCGCATGATTTACAACCCGCTCCATATAGAACGGAACTACATCACAATGGACTCACTGCATAACCGTGTCCTGTACGAGCAGATCGAGGATCAACTGCCTCTGTATTCCCGCATCAGGGATTGTCTCGTGACCGATGTAGTAAAGAGCCTCTTTCTCATCCGGCACACAGAAACCTATTTTAATGTGGAGGACCGTATCGGAGGTGATCCTGATCTCACGCCGAAGGGTTGTGATCAGGCAAGAGCACTCGGGCGGTTCTTTGAGAACAAGAAGATATCCTACATATTCACGAGCGAGAAGAAGAGGACCATCCAGACCGCCAGGCACATCAAGGCCCTCCAGCGTGACTGCACCATCGTGCCTTTACAGGAATTCAATGAGATTCATGCGGGCATCTGTGAAGGAATGACCTATGACGAGATACAGCGACTCAAACCGGACATTCATTCAGCCCGCAAGGCCGACAAGTATAACTATGTCTATCCCGGGGGAGAAGGTTATGCGACCATGAAGGAACGGATCAAGATAGGTGTTAAAAAGGCCTTTTACCTGAACCAGAGGCCTGACAATATCATGATCATAGGCCACCGGGCAGTGAACCGCATGATCCTGTCACATTTTCTCTATCGTCGTGTTGAGGATGTGCCCTACATCTATGTACCCCAGGACAAATTCTATCACATCGTTGCAACGCAGGACCGAAAGGTATTCGAGCTCAAGAAATACGAATGAAGCTCCCTGTTCAGGGAGTCTTTTCCATGGACTCGATGGTCTTGATCATATTTGACGCTGTTTCGAAATTCGGATTGATCTTGAGTGCCTTAATGAAACATTCCTTTGCATGGTGGGATTCCCCCATCTCCAGATAGGCTCTGCCCATATTGAAGTGAATGTTCTCATCGGCAGGATCGATCTTGATGGCCTTCTGATAGATCTTAACGGCTTCCGCGTGCCGGTTCTGTCTCCGGTAGATAATGCCCAAGCTGTTGTACACATTTGTGGTATCGGGGTTCAGAGAGATAATTTCATTGAAAATGCTCTCTGCCTTTTCATGCATGTCCCTCTCGAGGAAGATCTCACCTGCCATGTTCAGGTACTTCTCCGCCAGTTCTTTGTTACCCATCTTGATGTATACCTCTGCCATGGCCTGAAAAGCCTTCGCAAATAACTGGTTTATCTGGGTGGCCTTCCTGAAGGCTACTATTGCTTCATCGTATTCCCCTCTTGCCGTATGGATATACCCGATGTTGTAATAGACCTCGGCCGACTCGAGTATCGTCAGGACACTCCCGTATTCTTTCAGTGCAAGATCGAACAACCCTGCCTGCATATATGAGTCACCCTTTTCCAAATAGGCCTTTGCCTTCTTGGTGGATGGGCTTGTATCGAACTCGATGATGAGGTTTATCTTTTTTTCCAGAATCTCAAAGCTCAGAGGCTCTACGAGGATGGCGTTCACCCCTGACTCTCCTGCCTTGACGACATCGCTCTTGGTAATCTCAGGGGTCCAGAGAATCACCGGTGTATCCGAGTATACTGCATCCGTGCGTATGACCCTGAGCAGGGCCATACCGTTCATCTCGGGCATCTCCCACTGGGCTATGACAATACCCGGGTTTATTCTCTTCATGATCTCCCACCCGGTGGGCCCGTCATCGGCATGATCCACAGTATTATAGCCGATCTTTGAGAGCATGGCAGCCACGTTCTTGTGATAAAATACATTGGGTCCTATGATGAGAATCCTGATTACGGGGCTTGTAGACATACGTTATCCTTTTAATCCCATTTACAAGTTGCTATCGTCCAGTAACGCTTTTTTCTTTATTTCCTCGAAGAGCATCAGGCTGATCTTCATACCTGGTTCAAGAATCGCGTAGGATGCATCAGAGAAGAAGAATCTCCCCTTATTGATACGTATGGACCCCTGTCTGGGATCACTTGATGTGATGATTTCAACCCCCCTGGAAATGTCATTCAATAAATTGACGAGCATCTCAACGGAATTTGCCCTGAGCCGGAGACCTTCCGGGCAATCGAGTGCGGTGTTGCTCCCGATAAGGCCTGACAGGGATGCCCAGGCAAGGACCACCCATGCATGCTTATGGAAGAATGAGCCTGATTCAGCCAGTTTCCACCCCGGACCATCCCAGACAAGTGTCACCTTTTCCAACTGCCATGAAGGTTTGGGCGGCCAGGAGAAGAGAGGAAGCTCATGTTCTTCAAGGGGAACAAATATGTCTCTGTAGTGAATGGCTTCAGCATGGCTCAAATTGGATGTATCAGGTACTTGTAATTTATTGAGACCCCATGTTCTCATTAATTCCTCAGTGGCCCCCCTTGTCGGTTCAAAGTGCTGAAACAGGGCACCGATACAGAGTCTTAAGGAAAGAAGAACATCGTTCGGTTCCTCATTGTATCGGATGAGCATCGGCAGGTAGGGGGCTATGAAAGGATTTGCAGATTGTACACTCATGTGAGTATGATAATTAGCGGCTTTTATGGTTGTTTCCATCTCCCGGTCCAGAATATATTGAAATGGATTCCATTCGGATGAACGCAGTGTTCGGTCATCGTCGATGGCATCCGGGATATCTCCTGTAAAGAAACTCATATCCATCTCATCATCTCTGCTGAGGACCGGATGTCTGCCTGCGAGTACGACACCCATGCGCATAACCTCATGAATCGCCAGTTGAGGAAGCACACCTTTAAGGATATGGGTGGTTATACCTATCCCTTTTGCCCTGAAGAGAGACTCCACCTCATCACACTTGTGTTTGATCTTCTCAATCGGCGCATCCGGCACCGGGATAATGAGCAGGATGAGGTTCAGGAGATCTTTACCCACAACGCTCGGCCTGGGAATCATGATCAGACTCTGGATAAGGATAAAATCCGGCAGTCTTGAAATGGTAATTTTTGGTCTTCTATCCAGGTATTTTTTCAGGAGAGCGAACTGTTCAGGGGTGCATGTGGGATGTGCGTAGATACCTGCCATGTCATCACCCAGACAGAAAAGGCCGGGTGTAAGCATGATAAGCTCTCTTGTTTGATCATGCATATACGGCAGCCAATGCCGTGCCCGGTCTATATTTTTTCGGATAAGTCTCCGGATCGATACCATGCACGATCTATCGACAGAAACTCCTGCGCTCTCAAGGCCTCCGTGACAAGGCTGCTAAAAATGTCGGGATGCGCCGAGATTGAAGCGATAACATTTCTGGTTTATCTCAGTATCGATACCCTTAAGCATTTCTCCGGTATCATTGAAATAGGGTGTGGCAGGATCGTCTCCGTACCAGAATTGATCACTGTGGCCGCTTGTTTCAATACTGCTTAAGGTGAATCCCGATGATATGAACCAGTTTCGAGAGATTTTGTAGAGGCCTGAGAACGAGGTCTGATAGCCGGAACCGGATGTTGTCGATTTTGAGATTCTGGTGCGTCTGATGTGATTGTCCTCGTCTTTTACATGAACAAACGGAAGAGCACAGGCATCAAGGGTGAGGACCAACGTGTCCCCGATATCAGATCTCAGAGAGAGCCCCAGGGAAAAGATTTCGTATTCTATCGTGTAGAGAGAAGTCGGTCCTGATACCTTACTCGTCTGATCCTGCCAAGGACCATATCCGGTTTGGCGTGTATCGGATGCCCGGTAATCGTATTCTTCATACCGGTAGCCGGCCGTTAGACCGGCTGATATGAACCTGGTGCGCACAGGGAAGAGGTGTGACTTTCCGTCGATGACAAATGCCTTGGACTCGACTTTACTTTCCGAGAAGATATCCACACCGTCGTGAGACTGCCTGCCGGGATAGGCCGATTCATTGATGTAATCGTAATCCTTCATAGGGTGAGAATCGGATACCCACGGCTCAGCTGCGGCGAGGAATTCAACATCGAAGAGATCTTTCCCGGTCAATCCCAACTCGATTCCAAGAGTCTTAACATCGATCGGCCACTTCAGCTTGCTTCGTCCGCTCTCGAAGCTCTGCTGATAGACGTTTTCACCGGTCATGTCGATGGCCTCTATCGAGATCATGCCGGAATACTCCAGGGCGGAGACCTCCGAGCTGCAGAGGGTCACAGTAAGGAGTAAGACAAAAAAAACAGGCCAAGATATACTTAGGGTTCTCGGCACCTTCTCTGTTCCCGATTTTTCAAGAAATTGGGAAGAGATCGATGTTTTTGGTGTGATAATGAATTCTGATTCCGGATTCTTCCTTAAGTTGGTTCCCATATGTTAACTCAGGGTTAGCATGATCGCTTTTTCTCAGGCAAGATAAATTATATTCATCGAGGTAATTGAATACATGTATCGGGGTAAAGATCTTCATCGTGTTTTGAGGCGACGTACAAGTGGGTCCCCAAGAATCAATCGATCTTATTCACTGTGGTCATGGGGAAGTTGACTATCTTTTTCGCAGGCGCAATATTGTCCAGTTTCCTGGGATAGACAAAAGTATCTGTTTCGTGTTCGTGGATGATGTTCGCCCTGTGCAGGAGTCCGTGGTCTGCAATAATCTCACCCGGGCTCCTATCTGCGGCCAGGGTGTGGTCTTCGTCAAGGACGAGCACACGCGAGGAGATTCTTTCGATAAGCGATATGTCGTGGGTAGTGGTGATTATGGTTTTACCGGCCTTCCTGAGTTCGCCGATGAGGCCGATCAACCAGTGGCGGGTACGCAGATCCAGCGAGCTGGTCGGTTCATCCAGGAGAAGGACCTGTGGATTCAACGAGAGCACCGATGCGATGGCAACGCGTTTTTTTTCACCTCCAGAGAGCTGGTTGGGTGTGCGGTCCTTGAGTGACGAGATACCAAGCATCTCGAGGACGTCATCGACACGTTTCATCACCTCCCCGGTCGGAAGTCCGAGTTGCAGAGGGCCGAATGCGATTTCATCATAGACCTTGGGACAGAAGAGTTGAATGTCGGGGTTCTGGAAAACGAAGCCTACCCTGCTTCTGAAAAGATGGCGAAAAGAGTCTGTTTCAAGCTTTTCCTCGGTCAATGTCTCGCTGAATGCCTTGATAACCCCGGAGCTTGGGAATATGAGGCCGTCCAGTATGTGCAGGAGTGTTGATTTGCCCGACCCGTTGGATCCGAGTATCGATAAGGACTCACCAGGGTATATTAAAAGGTTGATATTCTCCAGCGCAGGTATGGCGGCAAGATAGCGGAAGCTTACTGTTGAGAGTTCATAGATGGGTTTCTTCATTAGTACACCATTACCGTGGAACCATTGTGCGGTCGATGACGAGCGAAAAGGCACAGACGAATATGACGAATAAGCACCATGCGTAATCGTATCCTCTTGTCCTGAAGATCGTGAGGGTTCTGATGTCCCCGGAATATCCCCTGGACAGCATGGCCTTGTGCACGTCCAGGCTTATCAGGTAGGTTTTTTTCAGGAGATAGCTCATCCGCGAGGCTACCCAGCGCTGTTCGCTCACAGTCGATCCATAGTGAAGGGTCCTGCTTTTCCTGGCCACATGTATATCATAGACCGTATGAACCAGGAGGATGATGTACCGGTATGTCATGCCGAGGATGAGGATGAATATCCGCGGCACCTTGAGAACCCTGAGCGCCTGCAACAGATTGCTCCATTGTGTCGTGAGGGTCAGCAGCACCGCCAGTGAGACCGATGTGGAGACTCTGCCGATGAAGGTGACTGCCGTAAGCACGCCCTGGCCGGTTATCGTGATAGTGCCGGGGATGTGGTACGGACCGAAGTCATAACCTTGTGCCAGGTGGAAGACGGTCAAGAGGGGTTCTCCGGGGGTGACCACATTGAACAGGGCCGGTATGACGATGAAGGCCGAGAACAAAGGGATAAAGAGCCAGACCCGTTTGAGGAAGAACAGGAGAGAGATGGATGAAGCAACTGCAAGCAGGAGGGTGAGCCCGTATATACCCCAGATGACAATGGGAGACCTCAGGATACTCACGCTGATAATAACAACGAGTAGAGTAATGAGCTTTATGCGTGGATCAATAGCCTGCAAGAGCCCGTTGCGACAGGCAATAGTCTCGGAGACCATTGTGTCCCTGAGGAAACGTGCTGCGTTGTTTATGGTCTTTTCCACAAAACCGGATCTGCCTCGATCAAGCGAGGCAGGCATCGGTACCGATGAACAGTCTTGGGTAAGCCAGTCAGGGATCATCTATTCCTTCTTGTTCAAGATTTTTCCAAGGAGAAGGGTAATCGCAGTGATGATACCCATTCCCACGGCTGCCGAAATGACATAGGCCAGGCTCAGCATGCTCAGGCCCTTCTCCTCCCAGCCCTTGAAGGCATAATCAGGCATGGGGGCATGCCAGATATCGGCCAGCTTCTTCATCCCCTGAGGGACAAAGCCCACCATCTTTTGGATCTCGTCCGTACCCCATTCTCCCCAGGCGGAACCTGCTTTGACTTTATCAGGGATGATAATACCGACAGGAGATAAGAGTGTGAGAACTACAAGCCCTATCCATAACTTTTTTGTTGTAGACACCTTATTACTCATTTTGCACCTCCGTAGATGGTGAGGAAAGACTGGTCTGCTTTTTGGAGGTATTTGATGATCAGTGCAGTGACCAGAGCCTCTACAAGCCCGAAAAGGATAAGATGCTCTATAGCCATGGCAGGTACAGCAACTGAAAGTGGATATGGGGCATAGAGTGGATGACCGTCAGGGCCGGAGGCTATCATGGGCTGGATACCGAATTCAATCCCGGCAATGGCTGCCGCCACATTGATCCCGATGTAACCGGCGATGGCGCCTGCTATCCAGCGGCGGGGTGATGTGATTTCGGAGTTCCCGGAGATGAGCTTATACAGGTAGTACCCGACAAAGGGTATGACGACGCCCATGTTGAAACAGTTGGCTCCGATGGCAGTGATCCCCCCGTCTCCGAACAGGAGTGCCTGGACTATGAGAGCAATGGATACGGCAATGCTTGCAGCCCAAGGACCCAGGATGATGGCGACAATCACTCCCCCTACAGCATGACCGGTGGTGCCGCCGGGGATGGGGACATTGAACATCATGATCACGAAGGAAAAGGCCGCTCCTAATGCCAGGAGCGGAACATAGCGGGATTTTATGAACTTGCTGACCTTTCGTGCCGCAATACCCAGATAGGGTATCATGAATGCATAAAAAGGCACATAGGTCTGGGGGGACAGGTAACCATCAGGTATATGCATGTGCGTCCAACTCCTCTGATAATAATCTTCACTCAATAGTCAACGAGTAGCACAATAATAATTAATGTGCTACTAAAAAATGAAAAAATCCGGCTTGTGACACGGATGCACAAATTACTCCCATAAGACTCCGGATTTTATGAAAAAGGGGCGGGGCCTACTCGATCTCCTTGCCGGTGCTGGTCATGCTCAGGGCACCGTGACGCACGCC
>DATKLV010000003.1:0-19319 GCA_035542255.1 Desulfomonilia bacterium
GATCCGGTCAAGAAATTTCTGAATTGAGTGATGTATACCATACAGAAATCTTGATCGGAAGATCATATAGTGATACGAATATAAGTAATCGCTTAAAAATTTTAGGGGAAGATCTTTATGGACATCAAAATCACAAAATGTGCACCTGGCAAGTTGAAGGCTAAACCGGCAGATGAATCCAAGCTGGGCTTCGGCCAGATCTTCACGGATCATATGTTTACGGTAAAATATCAAGACGGCAGGGGTTGGCATGAACCCGTCATCGGCCCATACGGTCCGATCATCCTTGATCCCACGGCCATGAGTCTCCACTATGGACAGGAAATCTTTGAAGGGCTGAAGGCCTATCGCGGAAAGGACGGAAGCATCTATCTGTTCCGGCCCATGGAAAACATCAAGCGGATGAATTCCTCTGCAGAGCGCCTGTGCATGGCCACAATCGATCCGGATCTGTTTATGGAGGCCATGAAAAAACTTGTCCTTCTGGAACAGGACTGGATACCCCGCGGCGCCGGAACGTCTCTGTATATACGCCCGACCATGATCGCCACGGAGCCGGCCCTGGGTGTCCATCCGTCAAACCAGTATCTTTTCTTCATCATTGTCGGTCCTGTAGGGGCTTACTATCCGGAGGGATTCAGCCCGACGAAGATCTACGTCAGCGAGGATTACGTCCGGGCCGTTCGCGGTGGTGTCGGAAACTGCAAAAATGCGGGGAATTATGCAGCGAGCCTCTACGCCAGCCAGAAGGCCAAGGAGATGGGGTATACGCAGGTCCTTTGGCTGGATGCCATTGAGCGGAAATATGTGGAAGAGGTGGGGACGAGCAATGCCTTCTTCGTGATCGGCGACGAACTTTTTACACCGCCGCTCTCTGGTTCGATTCTCCCCGGTGTCACCCGGGATTCCGTCATCCAACTGGCGCGGAGCTGGGGCGTGAAGGTGACGGAACGGGCACCGGCCATGAGTGAGGTTATTTCCGGGATTGCCGACGGGTCACTGAAAGAAGCTTTTGCTTCAGGTACGGCGGCCATTGTCTCACCGATCGGCCAGATCTTTTACCAGGGTAAAGAGCACCTCATCAACGGAGGCAAGACGGGGACCCTGACGGAACGCTTGTATAACGAGATCTTGCAGATCCAATATGGAGAAAAGCCAGATCCCTTCGGTTGGCGCGTGAAGATATCGAGCTGAACCTTTTTATTTCATTAAAAGACCCTGACAAAGATGAGGAATGCAACGAGCATTACCGCCAGTGCCGTTTGATGCTCGGTATTTTCGATGCTCATGGCGAACGACCATAAATGCTTGCTCCCGTCAGGGTAGGGCTCGGGCTTGGGGATGAAATAGTTCACCGCACGTTTATACTTGAGGAACTCCTCGCCGAATCTCTGCTCCAGCCTGCCCCATTCGATCTCCTGCTTCCTCGGGACATAGGAGATAAAGAATATGAGGCTTGCCAGGATCCATATAACTGCATTCATGGCCATGATGCACAGACCGGTACCGATGATGTAGGTCCCCAGATATAACGGGGATTGGAGATATGCATACGGACCGGATGTGGTGAGCTCCTCGTTTTTCCTCAGGTGTCCGGTTGCCCAGAACCGTAGTGCCTCTCCGGCAAGGACCAGTATAAACCCAATGAAACAGGATGTCCTGCTCGGGTCGGCAAATATCACGAGCAGGGCTATGATCCCGTAGAGAACTGCGGTCCTGCTGGTTATCTTCTTGAGTTTATGCTCCAAGGTCATGCTTAGTACCTCCCCCTCACGGCTCGTCAAGCTTTCTATCCGTTTCACCTGCCTCGGTCAAGCCAAACCTGTTTTGCCTGAGGCCGATGAAACTTCTCTGCATCCCATAGGGATGAGGTTCGCCCCTTGACTTGAGGGTGACCGGAAACGTATCACTCGGGGTTCAGCCGCCTAAGGGAATCATCCTCCCAGGAGCGGCTTCTTTGCCTGCTTCCTTATCTCCTTCTCATCAGCCCATTCGATGAGGCCGGTTTGGATATTCACCAGGTTGAGGGTGAACTTGAAGTAGACATCCTTGACCCTACCCGCGGATTTCTTGATGGAGGAGAGTTGACCATAGAGGAAGTAGTCGGCGCCGACCAGCTTGCCGATGGACTTTGCAGTCTTCGGGTCCACCATGCCGGAGCCTGCCTGGAACTCAAGCTGGTTTATCAGCTCGTCCTTCACGTCCCCGACAGCGGAAAATCTCACCTTGCCGGACTTGAGCAACGTCACCTTTATCTTATCCGTGATGGATTCGGTATCGATGTGCTCATCCGTCTTGTTCCGGACATGCTGTACATAGAGAACCGGCCTCTTGCCCGAAGAAAGCACCGGACTTGCTATAAGTGAATTAACCATCTTCTCCGCGATCATCTGCAGGTCCGTGGAACCGAAATCCGCAGTAACGGTCTCCACCTGTTCCGGGTTGCCGTAGGTTACCTCCGGGGTGCTGGCACAGCCCCAGGAGAGCAACACTATTGCCGTAATGCTCGAGAAAAGCACAAATCTCTTCATATCTCTTTTTCCTCCTGTTCGTCTCTTACGACCCTGTACTCGTTACCGGATGAGGGTTGCGGACCATGAGCCTGAAGCCCGCAGCATTGGGGCCGGGTGCCGCCGAGCGAAAGCCCTTTGACTCCTTCCCCCCGAGTGCCGCCGGTATCCACGAAGAAACGTTCGAAACCTCATATCCCCGTGCATCGTACCAGATGAAACGATATTCAAAGGACAGGTCGTTACTGCTTTCATTTTTCAAGATCACCTGGGCCTCAAATAAGTCGGCCCCATCGAGGGGCTTTATGGCCACATCTCCGAAGCTCAAGTTCCGCTCAAGGTATTTATCGTTGATCTCCACCTGCTTGGAGCTCACGCCCATAGGTCCTGCCTGAACGTGAAGGATATTGGGGGCTGTTCCGGCACAGGCAACCGCAAAAAAGGTCAGGATTAAAAATGATCTGCCTAATTTTCTCATAAGGTACCTCCTGTTTAGAATGATTTTGTATAGGTGGCCAGGCCGTTTTCCGTGGCCCTGCAGTATATGATCACGTGGGATGCCCCCCGGGGTATCTCCACAACGGAAATGCCGCCCGCCGGTAATGCCTCGAGGGAGATCTCGGTTGATGACCTCGGCACAAAGAGCCTTGCCACCTGTATCTGTTTGGGCAGGGTCGACCAGGCCCTCAGATCGGCCCGTTCCGTTACCGCTGAAAACAAGGTGCCGATTATTGCACCGATATCACCTTGTCTATGCGATAATTGGCTTGTCGCCTTGGCCTTGATGTAAGACCTTGCTATCTGCTTCACAAAGAGAATGGGGAAGTCGTCGAGGAGATTCCGGGCAGCCACGGCATCGACATCAAAGACCGTAGAGGTATCTTCGCTTATCCCGTCAGAGACGACCAGCCCTCCATGGATGGGGGACCGGCTGAACTCATAGACCGGCAGCGATGCGAAGACAAATCCGTGTGAAGTTGGGATGGGGAAGGTCACCGGTACCTTATAAGGAGCCAGACCATAGCTGAAGATCACGAATACGTCCGTTCCCTCTTTCGGACCGGCCTTGAACTTTCCGAACCGCTCCTCCCACATGGCCCGGTCTTCCCTGAACCCTGTCTTTTTACTCAGTCGCACAAGGTCTCTCTGCAGGCTCCTGCAGGTCGGATAAGCCTGATAAGCCTTTTTGAGATCGATATAGGCATCATCGTACTCGCCCCCCAGTTCATAGACCAGTGCGGATATATAGGATGCAAATGCGTTCTCATAGAGGCTGACCACCGTCGATGCCTTTTCCTTGAGCTGCTCATAACCCCGTCTGTCCGCCCGGTCAAAGGACTGCTCCCATTCCGAGGAGCGGTTATCGCTCTGAGCCTTCCGGAGCTCTCCTTCATGTTTTTCCAGGAGCTGATCCTGCTGTTCATAGGACTTTCGTACTTCCACCCGCGCCCCTTCGAGATCTCCCCTCATCAGGTAGTTCACGGCATCGAGTGCATGGAGGAGAATTATCTCGAAATCCTGGCCCTCGTAGGGCATGACCTGCTCATTGATCAGCAGTGTCCCTGCCTCGGATACCGTCCCGCTCGCAGAAATAACAGCCTTGTCCTGATTTTCCCTGAATCGTGCAAATGCCTTATCAAACTCGGCAGAGCTCTGGTCAAACCGGCCAAGATCCTGGAGTATCATTGCCCTCTCAAGCCTCAGGAGGATTTCGTCTTTCCCTTTAGCCTCCTTTTCGGGAAACGCGTTCAGGGCACCTTCGAAATTGCCTTGCATGATCGATGTCCGCGCGGGTTCCACCTTGAGGGTATAATTCTGAAGACTCGCACAGCCTAAGACCGCAAACACAAAGCACAGCCCGAGGATGGGCATAATTCTCTGCATTCTCAAGGTATCATCCATTCTGAAGCTTCCCATGGGCATGCGGGATCTGTCTCACCGATCGAACTGAGTTGCAGGGGGATGTTTCTCCTTAAAAGGCCACTCCGAGGCTTGCAATGACCCCGCGTCGATAATCATATCCTAAACCTACGTTGAACATCTTGACCACATAGCGCATGCCGAGCATCCAGGTTCCGAAATTATCGGTTCCCGAGCCGGTCTTGGTGATTGTGTGCGTTTTTGTATCCTGGCTGGCATACCCGACCCCTGCCACCCCAAAGAACGCCGGCACGATCTCGGCACCGAAGACGCCATAGATCTCCTGCTCGTTTCCGTCGTTGAAGGTCCTGACCGAAGATGATGATTCGTCCGTCTTTGCTATGCTTGCGCCGACACCTACGCTGAACGCCCCTCCATTGGGGTGGAGCGGCGAGAGGAATATTCCGCCAAGCTCAACGCCGTAGCTTGACGCATGGACCTTGCCGCCATTCCCATAATTTGCAATGACATACCCGGCCCCTTGTGAAATCATGGGAAGGATCATCAGGACAAGCGTTGTAAGAAAAATCTTCTTCATATCTTGACCTCCTGTGAGATCGTTTCTATTGTAACTATACATTAACCGCTGGTAAGAGTTGAAATCAAGCTACTTAATATAATATTATTAGACGCATCGAGAAAAGGTTTTGTTTACATCTATTAACAACCGGGGAAAGGTTTTCAAGGTATGTATGACGTGATCATCATCGGAGGCGGTCCGGCGGGGCTTACTGCAGGGATATACGCTGAACGGGCCGATATGAAGGCACTGCTCATACGGAGCGCCTTCAAGACGAGCCTGGCTACGACCACGGATCTCATAGAGAATTATCCCGGCTTTCCCGATGGAATAGGCGGGGTCGAGCTTGTTGAACGGATCAACGCTCAGGCACTCAAGTTCGGCCTTGAGGTCATTGACGATGACATTACATCTATCGGGAGTGACGAATCTGAAAGCACCGGGGCATGGAAGGTCGGCACATCCTCATCCCATTATCAGGCACTGTCTCTGATCATTGCCTCAGGCACCGAATACGCACATCTGAATGTCCCCGGGGAGGCGGAGTTCACAGGCAAGGGAGTGTCATACTGTGCGACATGTGACGGGCCTTTCTACCGCGACGGCTTGCTGGCGGTCGTGGGGGGCGGAGACACGGCGGTTCAGGAAGCCATCTATCTGACGAACTTTGCACGAAACGTTACCGTCATACATCGGAGAGACCGGCTGAGGGCTGCCGCCGTGTTGCAGGACAGGGTCTTTGCCAATAACAAGATATCTTTTGAATGGAATTCAGTAGTCCGGGAGATCACCGGTGATTCCGTGGTGAAGGGGATCAGCATCCGGGATGTCAATGACCCTCTCAAGGTTAAAACACTCCCTGTGGATGGTGTCTTCATCTTTACGGGAAACATACCCAATACGGAAGCATTCAAAGGCATCGTGGACATGGATGCACTGGGCTATATCAAGGTGGATTCAAAGATGGAAACATCAGCAAAAGGGATTTTCGCTTGCGGCGACTGCACGGACAAACTCCTGCGGCAGGTGGTCACGGCATGCGGTGACGGTGCCACGGCTGCTTTTGCTGCATACGAGTATGTGAGCTCGCTCAAGGGAAAATCGTATAAGTGATTCAATGCCCTTACAGTGAAAAGGAGGATGTCATGTCTGAAGAAAAATTCGTGGATAACCCGGATACAGCCATTACCCTTACTGATCAGGATGTCGATACTGCCGTGTCAAAATACCCGTTCATCGTTGTGGACTGCTGGGCCGAATGGTGCGGACCCTGTAAGATGATGAGTCCTGTCATCGAGGGCATGGCGAAAAAGCATAAGGGGGATATCGTGTTCGCGAAGCTGGATGTGGACAAAAACCCCGATACGGCGAAGAAGTACGGCATCAGATCCATACCGAATCTCCTGATCTTCAAGGACGGCAAGAAGGTGGGTGATATTGTAGGAGCCATGCCTGAGGCCAAGCTTCTTGAAAGGATCAACTCTTTCAAAGGATAGTCTTAACTTGAAGGGCCGTTGCACAATTGTTATTTTTGTAGATCACCAGGGAGAGATTCTACACTACGTTCAGAATGACAGTAATAATAGTAAGTTATAAGGTAATCCTGAGCGTAGCGAAAGATCTCGTGGGATCAAATCGAGGGTGGCCGTGTCACTAAAAGAGCTTCTTGCTGTCAAGCAGGATGGTGACGGGTCCATGGTTGATGATCGACACGTCCATCATGGCCTGAAATATCCCTACCTCAACATTTCCCGGGAAAAGTTGCTTCACCTTGCCGACAAAATCTTCGAACTTCTGCCGTGCCCTCTCGGGCGCTTCGGCATCCGAATACGACGGCCTCCTGCCCTTCCTGGCATCACCCAGCAGGGTGAACTGTGATATGAGCATGATATCTCCGCCCTTTTCGGACACATCGAGGTTCATCACGCCTTTCTCATCATCAAATATCCTTACGCCGATGATCTTCCTGGCGATATAATCGATGTCGTCAGGCCCGTCTTCCGCCTCGATCCCCACGAGGCAGCACAGGCCCATGCCGATACGTGACACCACTTCCCCATTCACCGTCACCGATGCGCCAGATACCCTTTGGACTACCGCTCGCATTGCACATCTCTTTCATGAATATCGATCAAAAAGGCCCCCGAAGAGGGGGCCTAAAAGTACCTACCTGATGATGGTCATGGTCATGATCATACCCTGACGGTAGATGCTGATACTCATCTTCATACCCTTGATGTCTGTCACGACTCTTTTGAATTCCTCCATGTTCCTGGTCGCCTTGTTATTGATGGACAGGATGATATCTCCCGCCTTGAGGCCGGTCTTTGCCGCTGCCGAATTATTAACAACCTCGACGACCACCACCCCCTGGATGTCCGGTTTGAGTCCCAGGGTTTCCCGGGTGGCCGGTGAGAGGTCCGCAATCGAGGCCCCCTCCAGGAACTTGTTATCCTTGATGAGTACCATGTGCTCGGGTATCTGCGCTTTTGCAAGATCCCCTGCAACAACGGTAAATACTTTTTCCTTCCCGTCACGCAGGACTTTCACCTTCACTGCGGTGCCGGGCGTGACCTCGGATATGAGGAAGCGCATGGCGGCTGTTGTCTGCACGGGTTTTCCGTCTATGGCCACGATGACATCTCCACCCTTCATGCCGCTCTTTTCAGCGGGAGAACCCTTCGTGATCTCGGAGACAAGGGCACCCTTGGCCGATACCAGCCCCAGTCCTTTGGCGATCTCCGGCGTGACCTCCTGGACGCTCACGCCAAGCCACCCTCTGACCACCTTCCCGTATTTATCAATGCTCTTCTTGATGCTCATGACGATGTCTATGGGTATGGCGAACCCGATCCCGACACTCCCGCCCGACTGGGAGAGGATCGCCGTGTTGATGCCGATGAGCTCGCCCTTCATGTTCACCAATGCACCGCCGGAGTTACCGGGATTGATGGCCGCATCCGTCTGGATGAAGTTTTCGTAATCCGTGATGCCAAGGCCGGATCTGCCCAGGGCGCTGACAATGCCCATGGTGACGGTCTGTTCAAGGCCGAAGGGGTTACCCACCGCCAGGACAAAGCTCCCGATGCGCAGCCTGGAGGAGTCGCCGATCCTGATGGCAGGCAGCGGGCCTGCTTTGCTGATCTTTATGATGGCCACATCGCTCTTCGGGTCGGTACCCACGATGGTGGCAGGGAACACCCTGGCGTCAGAGAGCCTCACCTCCACCTTGTCTGCTCCGCCCACTACATGGTTGTTCGTCACGATATATCCATCCGAGGAAATGATCACACCGGAGCCGAGCGCACGCTGGACCTGTTCATGGGGAATCCCGCCGCCGAAGAAATCCCTGAAGAAAGGATCATTGAACAGGGGTGACTGGGTGGTAACCGTTTTCATGGATGCAATATTCACGACCGAAGGCAGCACCTTGGCAGCGATATCGGCAACCCAGTCCCCTTCATAGGGATTGGGGGTTTCGGAAGCATAAGAGCTGATCGAGAAACATACTACCAAGGCTATACACAAAAAAGTCGTCTTTATCCTCACCATTGATGTCCCTCCTTTTCTTTGTGGGGGACATAACACAGAAATCTTCCCCCATCAATGGATTAGCTCTTGTACATCCGGGAACAAATCCTGTATAGACCAAATGCCATGGGCATGGTCAGCACCCGCGGCTTTCACCGGGAGACTCCTGTCGATCTCCTGAAGGAATTCACTATCTGCGAATCCCTGGCAACACTTACCTGTCCCTATGTCAAGGCCTTTAAACTTGATAAGCCTTACGGAGAGCTCCTTGGCGACTTCCTGGTGAAGAAAGACCTTCTTACGCCCTCTTCGGTAGTTCTTGAAGTGGGCGGTGGATACGGCAGCCTCATGTGCGGCCTGCTGAGCTCACCACATGGCCGGCTCATACAAAAGGTGTTCATGATGGATCTCTCTCCCGCACTTCTCAAAAAACAGAAGGAGAAGCTGAAGGGGTTCCCCGGTGTTGCGTCCTTCATTCAGGCCGATATCCACGAGCTCAAGGGTGCCGGGGGCCGCCTCGACCTCATCATCATCAATGAGGTCATCGGCGATCTCGATACTGCGACAAGCCTCGATCCCAGCCATCTGCCAGAAGACATTTCAGCGCTCGTCAGCGCCTATGGGCTCGAAATCCCCCCTGCAGGTCCCTTCAATTTCAATATCGGGGCCGTCAGACTGGTGGGAACCATCTGCAGACTCGGTGTACCGGCATTCATCTCCGAGCACTCATGCGACCCGATCATACCGGACTCGATGCGCTACCTCGCAGAAGGTCTGGAACCAGGTTCCTTCCCGCGGGAGATCCGCCTCTATGCGCACAGCGAGCACACCATCCGTTTCTCCCACCTCATCAAGGTGGCCCGCTCATTCGGGAAGACCGTTGCCACAGGGTCGCTCATTGATCTGTTGGGCATCGAAGCTTCTCCCGCATACCGATTCATCTTTTTAAGCCGTGCCTGCGCCACTGAAGAACAGGAGATCATCGGTGAATTCCTCGATCATGTCCGGGAATACCGGTGGCTCACCATTGCCTGATTTTTGGCATTTACTCCTGCGTCGATTTACACTATAGCATCCATTTACCTGAACAAAGAAGCATATCTTGAGGTAGCACATGACAGAGGGTAACAATTCGGACGATATATCCAGGAATTTTGCTGATCTCCTTAAATCCTACGAAGAGGAACAGCGGGACAGAATCCAGGTAGGGGACAGACTCAAGGGAAAGATCATCTCCATCGGCAAGGAGCACATATTCGTTGACACCGGATATAAAGTCGACGGTGTCATCGAAAGGGCCGAGCTTACTGATGAGGATGGGAACCTGCCCTATAACGTGGGCGATACCATCGATGCCTTCGTCATGTCGCGCAGGGGGGGAGAGATCAAGCTGTCCAAGGCCATCTCAGGCATCGGAGGCCTTTCCATCCTGCAGGAGGCCCACGAAAAGGCGGTCCCCATCGAAGGGAAGGTCCTGGAGCAGGTCAAGGGCGGTTACCGGGTGGAGGTCGTGAAGCGCAGGGCCTTCTGCCCCTTCAGCCAGATGGACCTGTTCCGCGTCGAAGACACTTCCATACATATAGGCAAGACATATCTATTCCTCATCACCGAGCTTGAGGAAGACGGAGACAATATCATCCTGTCCAGGCGGATACTGCTGGAGCAGGAGCAGGCAATGATCAAAGAGGCCTTCTTCGATCGTTTGGAGACCGGCGCGGTTCTCGAGGGCACCGTGAACAGGCTTATGCCCTATGGCGCGCTCGTGGAGATTGCAGAGGGCATCGAGGGCATGGTTCACGTATCCGAAATGAGCTGGTCCAGGACCCTGTCGCCCGAAGACATCCTGCACATCGGCGAGAAGATCACGGTCAAGGTGCTCAGCATTGAAGATGACCAGAAGTCAGGCCGCAAGCGGATATCGCTCTCCATGAAGCAGGTCGGTGATGACCCCTGGAGCACTGTGCTGAACCGCTTCAAGCCCGGGGACAGGCTGCGTGCGAAGGTGACGCGCATCGCGGAGTTCGGCGTATTCGTCGAGATCGCAGAAGGTGTCGAGGGGCTAGTGCACATATCGGAAATGAGCTACAAGAAGCGCGTGAAAAAGCCCGAGGACCTGGTGTCGGTGGGCGACGAGGTGGATGTGATGATCAAGGACATCTCCCCTGAGTCCAAGAGGATCTCGCTGTCCATGAAAGAGGCCGAGGGCGACCCGTGGATCGCCCTGTCCGAACGCTACCACATCGGGCAGGCCGTGGAAGGGACCCTGGAGCGCAAGGAGAAATACGGCTATTTTGTCAATCTGGAACCCGGTGTCACCGGTCTCATGCCGAAGTCGAAGATCGCTGCGTCGTACGACGCACAGGAAATCGAGAAAAAACGCGAGGGCGACAAGATCACTGTAACCGTCGAGGAGATGGATATCGCCAACCGCAAGATCACGCTTGCCCCGGGCGATGCACATGCCGGTGGCGACTGGAAAGGCTTTGCTTCGGACAGCTCCGCATCTTTCGGTTCACTGGGGGATAAGCTGAAGACGGCGCTGGACAAGAAGAAGAAATAGCGGATAATCTCCTCTGGCCTCATCAGCCCGGAGCTCCTATCTTCATCTATGAAGATCGGTATGCCAATCACGCGCAACGGGGTTTGTCATCCTGCATTTCGATCATTCCTTTGTTAACCCATTTGTCAAAGTGGGCAGGCATTAATTATTAATGTCTCCCCGGTGTTAAATCAAATTTTTCTTTCTATACCGAATGATCTTGATTGTTGTCCCACATGTATAATAGTATGTTCATCATACAATCATGTCATAGGAATAGCTGTGGATAAAGAAGGCAGGTTCATATCACCGATCCGGAAGTCACCGGTTATCCCCACACTGGTGGCCGACCAGATTATCGACCTCATCAACCGGGGTAAAATCAAGCCCGGTGATAAACTACCCTCCGAGTACGAGATGACGGAGATGTTCAGCATCAGCAGGATATCACTGCGGGAGGCCATGAAGCTGCTTGAGGCAAAAGGATATGTTGTATCCCGCCACAGGAAGGGCAAGTTTGTCAGGCTGCCGGCAGATACGGCGAAGTCGTCCATCGAAGACCTCCTGCTGGTCGACCAGGAGAAGATATGGGAGCTGCTGTGCGTCCGCAGGATCCTGGATGCCGAGGCCGCACGGCTTGCCTGTAAGAATGCCACGGCAAGAGATCTCGCCCGCATAAAGAAGATCTATATGCACGCACTCGAGGTGGGAGAAGACTCAGTGCTTCATGATGTTGAGCAGGGAGGCAGACTCTACGCGGAATTCTTCAATGCCCTCATGGACTCCACAAAAAATACCATCTTCATGCATATCCGAAAGTCCATGAACTCTCTGCTCATCGGCGCCCTGCCCTACACCAGGAAAAAGCTTTCCGCCGTCGAGGGCAGCTCGCGCACCATTGTCAGACAGCTCCACGCGCTTTACCAGGCAATAGAAAAACGGGATGCCGAGGCTGCAAGCTTGGCTACGGTAGAACATATCGATTATCTCAAACGGTCATTGAAAAAGGCATTACTGGTCTCCTAAGCTATTTACCCTCCAATGTAAGGAGCCGCCGTGACGATCGGACATGTCACGGCGGCTCGAATCTTTTCTCCCCCGGAATTAATACTGGTTCTCTCTGAACCAGTTGATAGAAGCCTTAAGGGATTCCTCAACGGGCCTGAAGGTCAGCCCAAGCTCGTTTGCAGCCTTGGTATTGTCGAAGTAGAGGTGCTGCGATGCATAAGCGATCTCTGCCGGGGTGGACAGGGGCGGCTTGTGGCTAACATGGTCGGACCACCATTTCAAGATCGCGGTGGATCCCTTCATGACCGGCACAGGGAGCTTTAAGAGCATCCTGTTCTCAAACCCTGCTGCCCGGTTTACACACCCGAGAAATTCCTCCATCGTCATGTTCTTGTTCCCCAGGATATATAGGTTGCCGGACCTGCCTTTGCGTGCAGCGAGCACGTGCCCCCGCGCCACATCGCGGACATCGATGACATTGATGCCGCCGTTGAAATAGGCGCGGCTTATACCTTTCAAGACATCCACGATGATCTGTCCTGTGGGCGTGGGCATTATATCCATAGGTCCGAAGGGGAAACATGGGTTCACCACCACGAGGTCGAGGCCGTTCTTCGCAAACCCTAGTGCCTCCTGCTGCGAGAGGTACTTGGTGAGCACATAGTGGTTCCCCAGGGTGTATTGATTGAAGGGTGTGTCCTCATTGCTCAACTCCTTTCCCGGCGCTATGCCGATGGCGGCAATAGAGCTCGTGAAAACCACCTTCCCCGTATTTTTCTTCAGACATGCCCAGAGCACGTTACGGGAACCCTGGATGTTCACCTCGTAGATCCTGCCCCAGTCCTTCATCCAGATCGAGTAGACGGCAGCCAGGTGAAAGACTGTATCCACACCGTAGACGGCCTTGACCAGTGCATCGGCATCGAGGATGTCGCCTGTGATCATTTCCGTTTCGAGCCCATCAAGGTTCCTGGTGGACTCGCCGGGCCTTACCAGACACCTGACCTCCACATTTTCCTTCAGGAGTTCCCTGACCACATGCGAACCGATAAAACCGGCAGCTCCGGTTACCAAGGCCTTATTCATCAATGATACCTCCTCCTCTTCACAGAATACCGGCTTCCTAGAGGCCGAGCTGCCTGGATATGATGAGCAGCATGATCTCGGACGTCCCTGCATAGATGGTCTGGACCCTGGCATCCCGGAACATGCGGGCGATGGGGTACTCTTCCATGTACCCGTAGCCCCCGTGGAACTGGAGGCACTGGTTAACCACCCTGTTGAGCATCTCACAGACCCAGTACTTGGCCATGGATGCCTTCTTGACATCCTTCCTGCCTTCGATATGATCGATGAGGAGGCTCTCTACAAATGCCCTGCCGACCTCGACTTCGGTCGCCATCTTGGCGAGTTCGAAGGAGATGTACTGGAAACGGCTGATGGGCCTTCCAAATGCCTCGCGCGTCTTGGTGAACTCGATGGTAATGCGCAGCGCCTCTTCCGCCCCCACCTGGGACCCCATGGCACAAACGAGGCGCTCCTGCTGGAGCTTGTCCATGAGGCAGTAAAACCCTTGGCCCTCGTGTCCCAACAGGTTCGAGGCAGGGACGCGGCAGTCCACAAAGGCCATCTCCAGGGTGTCCTGGGAATGGAGCCCGATCTTATCGAGCCTCCTGCCCTTTTCGAAACCCGGCGTACCGTCCTCCACCACGATGAGCGACATGCCCTCGTAGGGACTGGCCGCATTCAGGTTGGTCCGGGCGGCCACGACGACCAGGTCGCAGTTGAGACCGTTACTGATGAAGGTCTTCTGGCCGTTGATAATGTATGAATCGCCATCCTTTATCGCTGTGGTGCGGATGGCTGCCAGATCGGAGCCGGTGCCCGGTTCGGTCATGGCGATGGCCGTGATGATATCACCCGTGACGCAGCCCGGCAGCCATTTTTTCTTCTGTTCATCAGTCCCGTAGGTGAAGATGTAGGGTACGACGATGTCCGAATGGAGCGGGAAGAAAAAGCCCCCGCAGCGGGTCCGTGCAAGCTCCTCGGTCAGGATAAAGGAATAGAGGAAGTCGACCCCGGAGCCGCCGTATTCCTCAGGCAGCCACGGACAGAGGAATCCCTGTGCCGCGAATTTCTTCCAGGCCTCCTTCGGGACGATCCCGTCTATCTCCCATTGGTCCGCTTTCGGGGTGACCTCTTTTTCGAAATAGCGTCTCACCGACTCCCGGAAGATCTGGTGCTCCTCGGTATAGTATTTATCCAGCAATGACATAACAGCCTCCTTTGAGGATCTTTACACTGATTCAAAATGCAGTGACTTCAGCTTACCCTCAGCATAGAGCCGTCTGAGCTCACGCTTGTTGAACTTGCCCACGCTCGTCTTGGGGAGCTCGGCCAGGAAAATGAACTCTTCCGGTATCCACCAGGAGGCCTTGACCTTGTCCTTGAGGAAATCCTTCAGCTCATCGGCAGTAACCTTCTGCCCCGGCGATGCAGCGACACAGGCAAGCGGCCTTTCCTGCCACTTGGGGTGCGGCACGCCGATGATGGCGGCCTCCATCACCTTGGGATGGGCCATGATCAGGTTCTCCAGGTCCACCGATGAGATCCACTCACCCGCACTCTTGACCAGGTCCTTTTTCCGGTCCACGAGCCTTACATAGCCCTCCTCGTCAATGGTGCCGATGTCGCCGGTGTGATACCACCCGTCGTAGAATGTCTCCTTGGAACGCTCGGGGTCCTTGTAGTATTCGTTCGCGATCCATGGTCCCCTCAGGCAGATCTCGCCCCACTCCTTGCCGTCCATCTTCACTTCCGCTCCGGAGTCGCCCACGACCTTCATCTCCAGGCCGATCGCTATGAGCCCTGCGCTCGTCTTGAGGTCATAGAGCTTGTCCGCCGGCCAGTCCTTCATGTAGCTCTTGGGTATGGCCGCCGTGGCCAAGGGCGTGGTCTCGGTGGAACCGTAGGCCTGCTTGATGGGGAAGTTGTACTTCTCGTTGAGGTCTATCATGAGCTGCCTGGGGATGGCGGCACCGCCGCTGGCAATGGTCCTGAGCGATGAAAAGTCGTGCCACCCGCCCTTTTCCAGGTAGTCGAACAGGAGCAACCATATGGTGGGCACGCCCGCCGTGAAGGTGACCTTCTCCTGGGCGATGGTCCGGCAGAGCTTCTCCATGTTGATCACCTCCCTGCCGGGAAGTACCTGCTTGCAGCCGGCTCCAACAGCGGCAAAGGGAGCGCACCAGGCATTTGCGTGGAACATGGGCACAATGTGCATGATGCAGTCGGCCTCGCTTGCACCGAAGGTGATGGCCACGGCGTAAGTGTGGAGTATGATGGCCCGGTGGGAGTATACCACGCCCTTGGGGTCGCCCGTGGTGGCCGAGGTGTAGCAGATCATGGCCGGGTCCCACTCGGATAGGTCCACCGGGAAGTCGTACTCCTCGGGGAACCGGGCGATGAGCTCATCGTACATGATGAGGTTCTCTATGCTGGACACCGGCTTCTTGCCCGTGTGCGAGAGCACCACGATATGCCTTACCGTCTTGAGCTGGTCCTTCACCATCTCCACGAACATGAGAAGGTCTTCATCCACGAAGATGACCTGGTCCCCTGCATGGTTGATGATGTAGATGAGGTGGTTCTGCGGGAGCCTGAAGTTGACAGTGTGCAATACGGCCCCGGTGCACGGCACGCCGAAGTAGAGCTCAAGGTGCCGGTGGTCATTCAGGGCCATGCTTGCAACCCTGTCCCCCCTCTTGATACCCAGCGACTTCAAGGCATGGGCGAGCTGGCAGACCCTCTTGTAGTAGTCCCCATAGGTGTACCGGTGCACACCATCGGGAAATACCGAGACGACCTCTTTCTTGGGGAAATACCTGGCAGTCCTCATCAGAAACGTCCTGAGCAGAAGGGGGGAATCCATCATGGCAGAAACCTCCAATACATTTTGTATGATTGTAATACAATACTAATATATGCAGAATTTTCCGCAACAAATCAAGCATGTTTTTCATGGATATAATTCTCCCTTTGGATGTTCTCCCTTTTCTTTGACAACGCTCCCCTTCCCCTGATAAAATACAGTCTTATCCTGAACAGCAACTCATGAAATGGATTGATGGAAACCCGCCGGTCTTGAAAGAGGGCCCGAACACCGCGATTCACCCTTCATACACGGAGTGTGAAGAAAAAGGGACAGATTTATTTTTCATATTGCATTCTACAATACTCAGAAAATATACCTGTCTCCTTTTTCTCTCATCCACCTAAGCCTTGTAAGAGAAACTCAATGTCAACAACCGATCTCGATCTGAGCGACATCATAATCATAATACGTGTCCTCCGGAAAGGCGACCTGACCGGTGATGACATTGGTATGGTGCATCGATTGCTCGATCTTGCATACAGGCAGGCCAATCACCAATATAATGCTTCTCTCCTCCAGATAAAATAAAGTCTAACCAGTACGGCATAGCATGAAATAGACTGACGACAACCTGCTAGTCTTGAAAAAGGACTCGATAATGATCAGAGCAGGCTGAACAGTTGGGAAGAGATCTGTGACCGGATTCATTGCAAGCAGTACGGCACTCGCCACATCGCTTATGCGGGCGGTTCATACACGCCTCGATCCGGACCCGCTCATCGATGATCCCTGGGGGGAGCGTCTCGTACCGGAATCGGTCCGTGAGGCGTTTCGCCAATTTGTGCTTGCTAAAATGGATTCGGATTCGCGTGCAAAAGCGTCTGCCTCTCCCGACTCGATTCTCGACACTGCCCTGCGCACCAATGCTGCATACGCGGGCGTCATAATCCGGGCACGCTACACGGAAGATGCCCTGAAAGCGGCAGTGGCGAACGGTATCCGCCAGTACGCCATCATCGGCGCCGGATTCGACAGTTTTGCGCTTCGCCGACCCGCCTTTGCCCGAGAAGTAGATGTGTATGAAATCGACCATCCCGCTACGCAGGGACTGAAATGCCAGCGACTGCGGGAATGCGGCCTCTCACTCACGGAATCGGTCCACTTCATCGCCGCCGACCTTGCTGAGGAAGACCTCGGAACGGCATTGGCCCGGTCGCCTTTCCGATTGAATGATCCGGCCTTCTTCTCCTGGCTTGGCGTAACGACATACCTTACACGCGAGGCGAATCTCGCAACCCTGCGCGCAATCGCTACGTGCGGCGCTCCGGGAAGCGAACTGGTCTTCACATACATTGACGAGCGTGAGTTTAATTCAGGTTCCGACTCGGGATCGTTTCACGAGGTTAAGACAGCTGCAGCGTCCGTGGGAGAACGCTGGGTATCAGGATTCGATCCGGAAAAGATCGCCGAGTACCTTCAACGCTCAGGTCTCATATTGGAGGAGGATCTGAACGGTGAGCAGATGGCAGAGCGCTACAGGAGAACAGGCGTGAACAGCTTGCGGCCGCCGGCTACTTCGCACATTGCCCGTGCGCGTGTCGGATAGAAGATCTCAAGAGGATTCCTCTATCCCCACAAAGCTGGTGCCGGGCGCTCGGCAATCGGTAAAGGAAGATATATCACAAGCCAAGCACCCGGCACCCCAGGTTGAGAACCAATAAGTCTCTTGGCGTTTTTCTCTTTGGCGGGTTTCGCTACAGCTCAACCCACCCTACATTTCACTCCAAGCGAAGCAGGAATAAATCCTCCCCTGCAGCGCTCTATTCGTAAATCTTTTCGCCTTCGGCATCCGCGTTTACGGCATCGGCCTCAACGTCGCGTACATCCTCTTTAGCAATCGACTTGAAATATTCCTTGTACCACTCATTCTGGGTGATGAGCTGCATGATCTCGTTGCTCCCCACCCAGATCATGGAGAGCCTGATGTCGCGCACGATCCTTTCCAGCGGATAGACATTCGTATAGCCGATGCCGCCCACCGTCTGCATGCACTTGTTGGCGATCTCCCAGGCCGCCTCGGTAACGAACTTCTTGGTTTCGGAAACCAGCCTGCGAACCCGGTTTGGGTGCGCCTTGCCCGAATCCACGGCAAGACAGGTGGAATAGACCATGGACCGTGCCGCATCGAGCATCATTACGCTGTCCGCAACCTTGAAGCCCACGGCCTCGAACATCTGGATGGGCAGGCCGAAGGCCTTGCGTTTGCTTGTGTAGCGCGTGGCAATCTCGATGGCCGGCCTTACAGAACCGAGCGTCATGGCGGCAGTGCCCAGCCGCTCGGGGATCATCATGCGGACGAACACGTCAAACCCGCCGTGGATGCCGTTCAATGCATAGCGCTCGGGCACGCGCACATCTTTCAGCACGAGCCTGCCTGCTCCGCCTCCCCGCACGCCCATGAGCCCGTATATGTATTTGCTCTCAACGCCATCCGTCCTCGGCACCATGAATGCGGTCATGCGCTTGTGGGGCGGGGCATCGGGATCGGTCACTGCATAGACCAGGAACCAGTCCGCTCCCTCGGCGCCCACGATGAAGCGCTTCTGGCCGTTGATGATCCAGTCGGAGCCGTCTTTTTTTGCATAGGTGGTGGCACCGAAGAAGTCGGACCCGCCTCGGGGCTCGGTGAGCCCTTCCGCCGCGAAGGTCTCTCCCTTGAGCAGGGGAACCACGACCGCCTGCTTGAGCTCGTCATTGCCGAAGAGGGTGATGGCCTCGCATACGATGTCAGCTCCGACACCCCACAAACATGCAAGCGAATAGCTGGCCACGCCGATTTCTTCGGCCACGATGGAGTCATCGACCCAGCTCAGGCCCCTGCCGCCCAGCTCCTTGGGGAGCCTTATGCCCAGCAGGTTTCTCCTGCCCGCCTCCTGCAGGTACTCGTGCGGGAACTGGATCTTCTCGGCATCCATATCGAGGATGAGCTGCTTGGGCACCCATTTGGTAAAGGCCCTGGCTTCATCTCTCAGCTTCTTCTGGGCCTCGGTCATGATATAGTCGAACATGTCCTTGCTCCTCGGCTATTACGTTTTGTTATAATGTTATCCTCCTTTTGTTATATTGTTGTCAAGCACCAGTATTGAAGATGGATGCAAAGAGGAGGACAGGCTGACATTGGGAAACTCAAAAAAGAAAACCTTTATGATATAATATACTTGACAAAAAACATGCCTCTTCGTATCGCTTTACACATGCCGAGAAATAAGGACGTGAAAACAGTCTGGCTGGAACAGGGGCTGAAAATTCTGGCCACGAAGGGACCCGGGGCCCTCTCCATAGAAGGTCTCACCAAGGTTACGGGGAAAACCAAAGGCTCGTTCTACCACCATTTCGGTAGCCGTGAGAAGTACATAG
>DATKLV010000004.1:0-10668 GCA_035542255.1 Desulfomonilia bacterium
GTCCACCTTGTCCATGATTCACTCCTTAATGTTT
This sequence comes from Desulfomonilia bacterium, assembly GCA_035542255.1. Classification (GTDB taxonomy): domain Bacteria; phylum Desulfobacterota; class Desulfomonilia; order UBA1062; family UBA1062; genus MWEI01. The sequence goes on from DATKLV010000004.1 coordinate 35, forward strand.
TATATATGTTCTATGAATTACCAACTCTAATTACTTGCTATAATTTTCTAATATATTATTTATCATAGTCTGACTTTATTTTCTATACATTTTTCATAGTCATTGTCAATTTTTACTTGACATAATACAAGAGGTGATATAATTAGTCCCTATGATCATGGATGAGACACCGAAAGATCCGATAAAGAGCACGGCGTTGCTTTTGTCTGCGGCCTGCAGATACCCTGCCAGCGTTCTCGGCACACAAATTACCCGCGGGAGAAGATCATGACAAAAATAAGCCCGAAGGCCGCCAGAAGAGACAGGATCATAGAATCCGCACTCTCCATTTTTGCGGAAAAGGGGTTCCAGGAGGCCACCATCTCAGAGATCAGCAAGGCGGCCGGTGTATCGGATGCCACGGTGTACGAGTATTTCAAGAGCAAGGAAGAGCTGCTCTTCGCCATTCCCCAGGAGATCACAGAGATCTCCATAAAGGAGACCGAGAAGGTCCTGCCGTATCTGCGCGGGGCGGAATCCAAGCTCAGGGCTATTGTACAGAGTTATGTGACCACCTATGAGAACAACCCCGAGTATGCGAACCTCATCATGCTCCACCTGAAGACCAACCGGAACTTCCTGAAGACCAAGGCCTTCGAGGTGGTGCGCGATGCGGCCCGCATGCTGCTCGCCTGCATCCAGGAAGGCATAGTTACAGGAGCCTTCAGGAAGGATACCGACCCCTACCTGGTGCGCGCCATCATCTTAGGCACCATCGAGCACCTCTGCACCAGGAAGCACCTGCAGGGCCAGCCCGAGAACATGCTGAAACAGGTCGATCCCATGGTGGACCTGATCCTGAGCGGCATCAAGGCCCCCAAAGACGAGCAGAACGTATCAATCCACCTGCATTTGCCCGGCGGCTTGTCATCGCCGGAAAAAATCGCAATAGTCCCGGAGGAACGAAAGCCATGAAGATAAAAGCTGCTGAAAAAACAGGAACAAAGGCCAAGGCATGCATGAGGACCAGGGATCAGTACATCCAGGGGCTGAAACAGATGCGCAGGAATCTCTACTACAGGGGCAAGCTCATCGACCGGGACGACGAGCTGCAGATGCCCACGCTCAACGTCATGGGCACCACCCTCGACGCCGCCTTCGACCCGGAGCTGAAAGACCTCTGTACTGCGACCTCGCACCTCACAGGAAATACTATCAACCGGTTCTGCCATATCCACCAGAACCCCGAAGACCTTCACAAAAAGCAGAACATGACCCGGGCGCTGTGTCGCAAGGTGGGCTTCTGCATCCAGCGCTGCATGGGCATCGACGCGACCAACGCCGTCAACGCGGTCTCATTTGAAGCTGACAAGCTCAACAACGGCAACAGCGAGTACCACAAGAACTTTCTCAAGTGGCTCACGAATTTCCAGAACAACGACCTTGTCGGATGCTGCGCCCAGACCGACATCAAAGGCGAGAGGCTGAAGAGGCCCATCGAACAGACCGACCCGGACATGTACCTGCACGTGGTGGAGAAAAAGAGCGACGGTATAGTGGTAAGGGGATGCAAACTTCATATATCCGAGGCCTCCATCGCGGATGAGATCCTGGTCGTACCCACCAGGGCACTGGGACCGGACGAGAAGGACTATGCAGTGGCGTTCGCCGTTCCGGCAGACCATGAGGGCATCAAGCAGGTGCTGTCCATCCATAACTTCAGGCCGCGCGAGCACTTCAAAAAGGGCTTCAGCGGCGGGTACACCGACTCGTACCTTATCTTCGACAACGTCTTCGTGCCCTGGGACAGGGTGTTCCTCTGCGGAGAGAACGACCACGGCGGTATGTGCGCCCTGCTCTTCGCCCTGTTCCACAGACACAGCTATTCGGGCTGCAAGCCCGCCATCGGTGATGTCATGACCGGCCTTGCCTCTCTGGCCGCTAGGCACAACGGTATCCGCAAGACAGGCCATATAAGGGCGATGCTCGCAGAATTCATCAAGATCACCGAGCTGGGCTATGCGGCAGGATTCACGGCCTCCGCCTTGGGCAAGCCGGAAGTTTATATTCCGGGCTTGGGTCCGGTGCCCTATGGTCCCGGCAGCTATATCCCGAATTCAATCGATGCCAATGTGGGCAGGTGCCTTACGGGCGAAGCGGTGTTCGAGGAGCAGGAGATGCTCTGCAGCATCGCGGGCGGCCTACCGGCCACCTTCCCCAACGAGGCCGACATCATGAACCCCGAGCTGAAACCGCTGCTGGAAAAGTACCTCAACCGCAACCCCGGAGCCTCGGTGGAAGACCAGATCAAGTTCTGGATGCTCTACATCGACTACTCTTGCTCGGGTTTCACCGGGCCCATGAACTACGGGAACTATCATGGGGGCGGATCGCCCATCATGGAAGAAATCGCAATAACATCCCAGTACGACATCAAATCACGCGAACATCTGGTGAATTATCTCGCGGGAGTTGAAGAACTGAAGCCGGGTACTCTCACCAAGCGTTAAGCCTCGCTGCCGGGTACGCCCATCCGGGCGTACCCGAATTTATGAGTATATACCTCTCCTCTACACGAGGATTGATGAATAGATCGAAAGCTGATCACTGTATTGAGGGATCACCTGTTCGTGCCGGCGAGCCTGTTGAGTTAGGTCTATTCCTTCCTCGGCTTCGCAGCCTCCGGGAAGTACTCCTTGAAGCATTCGGGACAGAGACCGTGGCTGAACACCGCATCCGAGTGCTCTTCCAGGTAATTTTCAATCTGGTTCCAGTACCCCTTGTCATCCCTGATCTTCTTGCAGGCGGCGCAGATGGGTATGAGCCCGCTCAGGGTCTTGATCTGGTTCAAGGCCTCCATGAGCTCATGGTTGAGCCGTTCCTTCTCTTCTTCCATCTGCTTGAGCACCGTGATGTCCTGCAGCGTCTCAACGACGCCCAGGAGATCACCGGCTTGATCGTGTATGGGTGCTGCATCGAAGATGAGGTAGCGCCTTTTGCCGCCCACGTTGGGGTACCAGCCTTCGGCGTGCAGGCCCTGGGGGATCAGCAGTGAAGGGCCGTTAACGGCATAGATGGCATCCATCCCCTCCAGGTCGTTAGCGATGATGCGGTCCGACAGGGTCGCCTGGTGACGGTCATAGAAGGCGGTCCAGTGGTTGGATGTACCGATGACATCGGCGGCCTTGATGCCGGTGAGCTCTTCGCAGGCCCTGTTCCAGCTGATTACACGGTGATTCGAATCGATGGCGAATATAGCCACGGCGCAGTTCTGCACCATGTTTTCACAGACCTTGATAAATACATCTTCAGACGTCCGGACTCCGCACTTTTCTTCATTCTTACTTATGGTGCAAAGCAGGCTTCCATCCGTTTTATTCTCTTTGTTCACACCGTCACCGTTAATCACGTAATAATGATCCCTACACGGGGTTTCAAGGCCGTTTACCGGCAAATCAGGCTGCAAGGTACACTATAGCATACTCTATACCATCAAACCATGTTAGACAACGAGAGGGATGCAGCGAATACCCCGGTGGCGTACTTTTCATACCAGGTGGGTTTGAAGACCCCATAAAGAAAACCGTTGTGCCCGCCGAATGTGTGCATGAAGAGTCTGGTGGAAGGGTGAAGAACAAGATGCGGGAACTCATCCGCAGGGATGGCGGGATCATCGGATGACGCCACGATGGATGTGGGGATGCTCAGGGATTTCAATGCATCTTTCGTGACGGCATAGCCTCTGAAATACTCCTCCGAGTCCTTAAAGATGGTGTACTTCTTGAGGAGTGCATCCGTAACAGCACGCAGCGTTTCCAGCTCCATGATCCCACGAAAATCATAGAGATGGGGATAGAGCTCCTGATTCAGCGCCAAGGACCTCCGCCATTTTTTCAGGAAATACCACCTGAGGAGCGGGCTGCGGTCAATGGCATCGGTGGCCCTGCTTGGATCGAGCACCGGGCTGATGGCCACGATGTGGCGGAGTGTCATGATCGGGTGCTCGCTGCACTTCCTGCCGATCCTGAGGGCGAAGTTGCCGCCCAGCGAGAAACCCATGAGAAAGGTACGTTCACCTCCCGGAAGATTCGATGCCTTTGCAACGGCATTGAAGACCTCATCGAGCAGGATCGCATAGAATACCCCTTCGTTGAGATGGTGGGTGTCACCGTGGTCCCTGAAATTCAGCCGGAATACATTGTAGCCAAGCTCGTAGAAGTACCTCCCCGCATGTAGGACATAGGTGGACCCGGCACTGCCTTCCCAGCCGTGCAGCATGATCACGAGACCCAGGGGCACCCTTTCACTCTGGGGTGAGAAGAAACCCTGGAGTCTGACCCCGTCGCCGGCATTGATAATCATCTCGCAGGCGGCGTCTCTCATGGGATTCCTGCCCGCGGCCCGTATCTTCGCGGATGCCAGGATGGTCTGGGTATAAGGCCCTTGCAGATATCGCGGGGGAATAAACCCGCTCTCAGCGGACATGCCCTGAACCTCCCCGGTAATGCAGGAAATTCGTGACCTGAGGCATCAACCCTTCAGGATTCAAGCACACCGCGGTGAAACCTTATGATACCATCAGGTTCGAGGACTCGATGTAGGCCGGGTCCTCTCTGTCGATGATCTCCACAATGTGCTTGTGGAGTCGCCACTTATGCTCCTTGAAGATGGTGCGGCCCTTGGTGAAAGTGCGTGCGAACGCAACAGCCTCTTTCATGAGCTCCTCTTCACCCTCGCAGGCCTTGACCACCATGCGGCACTCCGCAAGCTCCTTGCCCCCCGCCCTCTTGCCCGAATATACGAGCTCCTCAAGCTTGTAGTAAGGCATAGCCTTCTTCATCTGGGCAAGCATGCCCGGCAGGAAGGGGATGTTGATATCCACCTCGGGGAAGCAGAAGAACCCCCGGTCGGATCTCATGAACCTGAAGTCGCAGGTACAGACCAGGATGGCACCGTCACCGAACGCATGGCCGTTGATTGCCGCTACCACCGGCATGGGGATGGTCAGTATGCGCTTGAAGAGCTTGTTGAGCTCATATATGAAGTCCTTTATGGCCTGTGTCTCGTTGCTTGAAACCCTGCCCATCATCCATTCGAGATCGATGCCCAATGACCAGTTTTTCTTGTCGCTGGAAGCGAGCACGATGGATTTGATCTCCTGGTCCGCCTCGATCTCATCCAATGCCTTGAGCATGCCGGCGGTGAACGCGGGATTGTGTCTGTTCTCTGCGGTGTTCATGATCAGGATGGCCACGGTCCCATCCTTTTTCCATTCCACAACAGCCATGGTTGCCTCCTCTGGTAGGTTATCAATCCATGTATTTATACCATAGATTACCCTGGATGTGAAAAGAAACAGGCTTAAAGGACCGGGTATCTCTCTGCCCAAAGATGGAAATCCTTCTCCGGGGACTGCATGTCTTTCCGGTGCCTAGCGCATCTCCTCACCCACAAGATATATTTCCATGCGGTCCTTTCCCTTGCCGATATTATTGCGCTTGAGCCTTATCCTTCCGACCTCACCGGTGCGCCTGATGTGTGTGCCTCCGCAGGATACCCTGGCAAACCCCTCGATCTCCCAGCAGCGCTTCTCCTGTAGGTGGTCAGTGTATTCACTCCTGATGGGCAGATCGGCACCGATGATCCTTTCGGCATGCTCCAGGAGAACCGGAAAGGTATCGGAGATCCTGCCTTCCCAGAGAAAATCGAGCCTTGCCTTGTCCTCCGAGATGTTCGCCCCTATCTTCACGGGCCTGTGAAAATGCTGATAGACGAGCTCCAACATTATCTCCGCTGCAAAATGGAGACGCATGAGCCGATAGCGCCTCGGCCAGTCTATCTTCACGAGCACCTCGGAACCCTGTTGTAAATCATGCGGACCCTGGAGGGTATAATAGATCTCCATGCCCTTCTTCTCTGCGGCAATGACCTTCAGCCCGCCGATGGTACCGGTGTCGGACTCCTGACCGCCCGAGGCGGCGTAGAAGATGGTGCGGTCGAGGGTGATGATATCGCCTGCAACAGATGTCACTTCGGCTTGAAGCTCAACGAGGTAGGGATCCTCCCAGAATATCTTCTCTGCAGGCATGGTGTCCTATGATGACGAGTTATCTCCCGGCATGTCACTTCATGAATCATTATGCCTTTTTCTTGCCCCGTACAGACCTATGGCAGATCATGCCGAACATCTTGAAGTTCTTTATTTCATCTATCTCAAAACCCAATGATTTCAGAAGACCGGGATAGTCGTATATAGGATGTACAGCATTATCGGCTGTAAGCCAGTAGATGAATGCAGCCATATACCAGTACACAGTTTGAAATGTCTTATAGAAATGCCCGCCACTTTCAGGCAGAGCAAAATCACCGATTACCATGTATCCGCCTGGTTTTACAAAAGTCGTAAGATGGTTGAGAATTTGAAGCATCTTTTCTCGGGGAAAGACATTCAGAAAGTAATTTGCAATTACCATATCAAACTGTGCATCATATTTAACATTTAAGATGTTGTCGTTTATTATTGTTATCGGGTTATTCAGTTTTGCCCGGTCGATCTTCTTCTGCATATACTTCAACATTGTCTTGGATATATCGACCGCAGTAACATTAACTCCTTTCTTGGCGGCTTGTATTGCTTCAATCCCGTGTCCCACGCCTGCCACTAGTAGTTTATCTCCCGGATTCAAGCTGTCCAACATTGCAACTTTACATTTTGGAATCTGTCCCAAGCTGTACAAACTGCCGGTAATCTCATACTGAAATCCCATTAACCAATATCCATCTTTAACCTTGTATCCTTCATCCATGGTCTTCCTCCCAAAGAACAATATTCTGAGATGATATATTTAAATACCATAAAACAACCCTTAATACTTGTATAATGTTAGACTGTGTCGCGGTAAGATTCCCTACAAATGAAATTATCGAAATAAACCTCATACATAAGGAGTTATTAATATAGTATATATCATCTTTTGGAATTTTTTTAGTCCTAATTGGGAAATATATTTCTCATAGCCAAAATAATTCACTTCTGATGAAATAGTTAATTATTTGATGTTATAGGATAAATAAAATTGTGTACTAGTATCGTTCAAGTATATGGCTAGTATTATTTTAGTAATTATAAATCTTTTCACGGTATAGTTTTTGTATGTATAATAAGTAATTGCCATTACCCTATCTATACAAATCATAAATATTGATAGGACTAATATCTTACGATCAAAGAGAGGAAGGATCCTATGGGAACAACCACGAAAGAGCCTAGACTTGCGTTGATCCATAATGAATCAGGTACTAAGAATCATATCAACATTCCCCCGATCATCATGAAGAGGATTTATTCTATGGGGAGTCTGACCAATCTTAAAGATGGTGCATCCTTCTTAATCAGAAACCCAATGAAGGATGCTCTTATAACCAGCCTAAATGGCATCTTCATTAATGGCACAGAAATCCCTCGGCATGAGATTTCGCTGAGTAACAACGGAACAACCGTCAATGCCAGTGAGATAGACTCTGACCAACCTCTTCCATTCCCAATGGGCCAGGATGTGAAATTCCATGTGCAGACATTGGCCTTAGCCAAAAACATGGAGCACAAGATCAACATCTCTTTCCAGACAGATCTCTATGGGCCTTTGGATCTAGAAGCGAGAGACTCTATTATCAAGGCCACACCAATCCAGCAGATGATACCTTATGACAAGCAGAATAACTATAACATGGATATCATCCGACAGAGACAGGATTTCTTGGAAGAGCACACCGGCACTCACTTTCATCATATAAAGCAGCATTCCTTTGATCCCATTGTAACCAAGGGGAATATCGAAAATTTCACTGGTGTGTCCCAGGTTCCTCTCGGGTTTGCCGGACCGCTGAAGATCAATGGAGAGCATGCGAAAGGTGAGTTCTATATCCCCATGAGCACAAGTGAAGGGACAATGGTTGCCTCCTATAACAGAGGAATGAAGCTCCTCAATATGTGCGGAGGGGTCACTGTTACAATCATCGAAGATCATATGCAGAGATCGCCTGCTTTTGCATTTGCTTCTGCACGTGAATGCAGGGACTTCGTGCTGTGGGTTGATCAGAACTTGGACGAGATCCGCCAGCAGGCTGAATCCTGCTCAAAGGTTGCGAAGTTATTAAGTGTAGACAGGTATGTGGCAAGCAGGCTCGTATACTTACGATTCAACTACTACACAGGTGATGCTGCCGGGCAGAACATGGTGAGTATGTGTACATATACGGCCTGCAACTGGATACTCTCCCAGGTGAACGGCGTTCAACATTTCTATATGGACGGGAATATCTCAACTGATAAAAAAGCGTCTTTTATCAATAACCTGACTACACGTGGAAAGAGGGTAATAGGAGAGATCCTTATTCCGAGAGAGGTATTGATCCAGCATATGAGGGTTGACCCTGTGACCCTTGATAACCTCTGCAGGGCATGCCAACTCGGTGCCTTTATGGGAGGCTCTTCGAGCAATGGTCTTCATGCAGCCAACCTCCTCTCTGCTATCTTCATAGCCACAGGCCAGGATGTGGCATGTGTATCCGAATCATCAGCAGGCATGGTTTGTACCGAGATAACACCCGAAGGTGACCTCTATGGGTCACTGACACTCCCATCATTGATAGTTGCAACACATGGCGGCGGCACTGGCTTGCCGACACAGCGCGAATGTCTGGAGTCTCTTGGGTGTTATGGTCAGGGCAAGGTTTTAAAATTTGCAGAGATCGTTACTGCGGCGGCAACAGCAGGAGAAATCTCCCTTGCCGGTGCGATTGCATCCCTGGATTGGGTCACGAGTCATGAGCGCTTGGGGAAAAATCGCTGAAATCAATTCATAAGGAGATGTGTGTACATGGGTAATGTAGCAGGGATTAACCCACTTTCAGGTCAATTAAGCGATAATCCGCCAATCAAGGCTATACCAATAGACCGTTGCCAATCAAGAATCCAGGGAAATTCCGATATCTTTTCCCTCGAAGAGAGGCTCACATACCTAAGACAGTATGGGAACCATTGCATGTCATTTTCAACGCTTCAACCTGGGATGCACTTTTTTGATGTCCCCGGGATAGGTTTCATAGCCTATATGCAGAAATGGGGTAATCGTTTAACTCTTGCTGATCCGGTTTGCGATAGTAAAGACCGCGAAGTATTTTTCAGAGAACTCCTCAAAGATGGCAAACATACTACCTTTGTGCAGATCTCCCAAGATACTGCCGAGCTTCTTCATGATAAGTTCGGCTATTATGCCACACAGTTCGGGATTGAGATCAACCTGGATCTCAAGAGGTGGGACCTGAAAGGCAAGAAAAAGCAGATTTTGAGGACATCGGTTAACCATGCAAAGAAGGAAGGTGTTGTCATAGAGGAAAAATGCACAAGCGAGGGATGTCGTCAGCTCACAAGTGAGTGGCTGAAGACACGCAGGGTTAAAAATCGAGAGATCGGGTTTCTGATTCGCCCCATGGAGATGGACTATGAAGAGGGAACGAGGAAGTTTTTTGCATATTTGCATGGGGAACTCATAGGATTCATCTTTTTTGATCCGATATACTCAGATGATCAGATAACAGGCTATGTGCCCAATATATCTCGCTTCAGCAGCAAGTTCAAATCGGGTATTTTCTATCCGCTCATGATCCATGCTATCGAAACATTTAAGCAGGAAGGTATACCGAATTTGAATCTTGGCCTTTGCCCTCTGGTAGTGGATGATAAGGACCTTTTTTGCGAATCAGGCATCCAAAAAAAGCTCAATCGCCTTCTCTATAATTACGGCAACTGGATATTCAGTTTCAAAGGTCTGTATTTTACCAAATCACGTTTCGACGGCGTTGAAAAAAAAGTGTTTGGAGCCCATAAGGAAAAACTCCCGACCATACCCTTCTTAACCATGTTCAGGCTGTCAAACCTTTTTTAATGTAATTATACCTGCCACTGTCATACGCTCACTGGCTACTTGTCTCTTCCACTATAAGCAGGCAGCAATATAGTGAATATGGCCCCTTTGCCGGGCTCGGTACGCAGCCTGATACTGCCGCCCCATTGCTTCACGATGGTATAGACCGTGGTCAGCCCGAGGCCGCTTCCCTTACTGTCCGCCTTGGTGGTGAAATAAGGCTCGAAGACATGGGATGAGATATCCTCATCCATGCCGGTGCCCGTATCATCCACGATCACCTGTACGTACTCACCGGGCTTCAGATCCATGTATCGGTAGGAGGTTTTCTCATCAATGCGTATATGGGTCGTGGCTATGGTGAAGGTCCCGCCCTTTGGCATGGCGTCTCTGGCGTTGAGCGAAAGGTTCATGACCACCTGCTCAAGCTGGCTCCTGTCGCCCAGGACGAGACAGCCTTTCTTGTCGAGCATGAGCTTGAGATTGATTTTGGAGCCCATTACGGGCACCAGAAGACCCTGCATCCCCTTGATCACCTCGTTGACATCCACTGACGTAGGTTCGGCAGGCTGCTTCTTGCTGAAGGAGAGGAGCTGTCTTACGAGCGACGATGCCGAGCTCTTGACGTCTCTGATCTTGGCGATGTTCTTGGCAACAGCCTGTGTATTGCCGGTCTTCAGCAGTATGAGCTCGCAAAAGCCGTCAATGGCTGCAAGATAATTGTTGAAA
>DATKLV010000005.1:0-2217 GCA_035542255.1 Desulfomonilia bacterium
ATGGTGGGCATATGCGGCAATCCCTTTTATGCCGTAGATCAAGAGTTCGCGTAATGAGCGGACATCTTCATCTGCAGTGGCCAGTACCCCGACCTCTTTGGCTTTAAGCTGGAATTCGCTGTCACCGGAGGCATTCCACAGTGCGCTGTCGTGTCTGATGCCCTTGGCAGCATCTCCCGCCTTGATCTTCAGCTCGTCCCTGATCGTGAGCGCATCACGTATGCGGGACGAGATCTGCGCGGAGTCGAAGTTGGTATTGGTCAGCGTCACAAAGAGGGCATCCAGGAGGAACCTGGCATAGGATGGATCGAGAAATCCTTTCTCAATGACCTTTTCTCCATAAAGGGAAACACCCTTCAGCACATGGATGAGCAGATCCATGAGATTTGCCGTCTCTTCGTTCTTCCCGCAGACACCCTTCACCGTGCAGCCCCGGTTTTTGGCAGTTTCCTGGCACTGAAAACAAAACATGTTGTTCTTCCTCCTTGTTTTTTATGGTGACCTTGTTGATAGCAGGCTTTTAATAATCGGTACTTGACTTGAGTCAAGCAGGTGGATTTTTTTGGCCTGCGGATATTCTTTTTCTGTTCTTTCGGAAAAGCTGATGGTATGTTTCTCATTACTCCATGACAGGGAGGTCCACGATGCACTATCTCATCATTGCAAAAGACGGTTCGGATGAGAAGGCGCCGGAACGAAGGCTCGCATCACGGGAGAAACATCTCGCTTCGATAGCGAAACTTATATCCGAAGGGAAGGCCCTCTACGGGGCGGCCCTCATAGATGACCATGGAGCCATGAAAGGATCTATCCTCATAATGGATTTCCCTTCACAGGACGACCTGGAGCATTACCTTGCCACAGAACCGTACATCACGGGCAAGGTATGGCAGCAGGTGGAGGTGAAACCCTGCAGGGTGCCTGAGCTCTTTCTTAATAAGTGAAGATAATATATTATTTCCCTCTAACCTTGACCCGGGGTTAATAACCATTAAAAAGCCGGTGGGGTAAAAATCCCCACCCTGGGGTACAATTACCCGCCCGGTATCCAGTTCCCTACGCTGATACATCAAGTAACCAATTATAATAACTATATTAATTATCAGTGGCATTCATATTGCGTTGTACATTTCATGGCGATACCCGGCAGGTAAACCAGGTGTCGCCCTATAAAAACCCATGTGAGGAGGATTCAGCAAAATGTGGGTAACAACCTGCCAGGGAAGCGCGTGCGTCGAGGCTGCCATCAAACAGTTCCTGCCGCCGTGTCAGGTGCGATGTCCTATCAATGAGGACATCCAGCGGACCAATGTCCTTATCTCCATGCTGCCTGAAGATCCCGTACAGGCCCGGGAGGGCCTGACCCAGATAGGGGATTATCTCTATCAGAAAAACCCGTTCTTTCCGGTCTGCGGTTATGTGTGCGGCGTCTGCGAGCTCGGATGCAATTACAAGAGCAAGGGCGGCTCCATAAGAAGGCGCCTGTTGAAGCGTTTTGTATCCGACAACTTTCTCAACCATCTCGACAAGAAGGAAGAGTTCGATGTGGTCAAGGGTAAGGAGAATGTTGCCGTCATCGGCGGTGGACCTGCCGGCCTCATGTGCGCTTTCGAACTGGGCAGAAGAGGCTATCGTGTCACCATCTTCGAGGAATTGAACCGTCTTGGAGGGGCGCTGTGGCTTATCCCGCACTACCGCCTCCCGAAAGACGTGCTTCAGAGGGTCATTCAGAATATGCTCCGCATCGCCGGCGTGGATGTCAAGCTCGGTACCGGTGTCGGTGACGGCAAGCTGTCTCTGGATAAACTGCGGAAACAGGGCTTCCAGGCGGTATTCATCGCCAAGGGGACCCCGTCGCCAAGGATCCTGACCTTCGGCAAGGACCCGGTGGAGAACCAGGATCTGGCCGGGGTAATGTACGGGCAGTCGTTCCTCTATGAGGTGAGCCGGGGGATTCTGCCCGGTGACTATTTTGACGGGAAGAGGGTTATAGTAATCGGCGGCGGCAATGTGGCCTTCGATGTTGCACGGTCCGCCCGCAGGCTCGGGGGTGATGTCACCGTGGTTTCACTTGAAAGCGAGGACAAGTCGAGCAAAGACGGCCTGCCGGCAGACGATGAGGAGATAAAGGGCGCATGGGAGGAAGGCATCAATCTCGTCTGTTCCCGTGGTGTGAGCCAGATAACGGGCAGAAGCGGGAAGTTCACGGGAATCAAG
>DATKLV010000006.1:0-2815 GCA_035542255.1 Desulfomonilia bacterium
TGCTGAAGATTATGATAGGACTGAAACCCCCTGAAAAAGGCATTGTGTACTATGATGATATCAGCTTTTGGGATGCAGAACCATACGTGCGCAATCGTATACTGAAGCAGGTGGGGATCCTCTACCAGAGAAATGCGCTATGGAGCTCCATGACCTTGGCAGAGAACATCGCACTCCCCCTTGGGGAGTATACGGATCTCAGTGCGAAACAGATCAGTGAGATCGTATCGCTCAAGCTGTCGCTGGTCGGGCTTGCCGGTTTTGAAGGGTATTACCCGTCAGAGATAAGCGGTGGGATGCAGAAACGTGCGGCGCTTGCCCGGGCCATGGCCCTTGACCCGGAGATCCTCTTCTTTGACGAACCTTCGGCAGGGCTTGACCCGGTAAATGCCCGCCTACTGGATGATTTGATTCTTGAGCTCAGCGATAGTCTCAAGACCACTGTGGTGGTGATTACCCATGATCTGGCAAGCATATTTGCCATAGGGAAAAAATCCATCTTCCTTGACCCAGGGGCAAAAACCATAATAGCCTCAGGGAACCCCAAGGCTCTGCTGAATGATAGCGAAGACCCCCGGGTGCGGACATTCCTTACCCGGGGACATTCGGATTCCACTTACTATACGAGGTGCTGATAGGCTTTATCAGCGGAAAAGGTTTGAGAAAATGATTAAGAAGCCCAATAGGACATTGATAGGCGCTTTCGTGATCGGTGCAGTCATCCTCGCCACGGTCGGCATCATGACCTTCGGTGCGGGGAGGTATTTCACCAAGCAGCCCACCTTTGTCATGTTCTTCGACGGTTCCGTCAAAGGGCTCAATGTCGGTGCGCCTGTCGTATTCAAAGGCGTGAAGGTTGGTCAAGTAACCGACATAAGCCTGCGTTTGAACCCTGATTCCAAGTCGGTCCAGATATTGGTGCTGGCCGAACTGGACCCGCACAGCATTACCGGGACGAAAGGCCGGATAGACTCTCAGGAATTTTTCAAGCAACTTGTGAGGCGGGGGCTGAAGGCACAGCTCCTCATGCAGAATTTTCTGACCAGCCAGCTTATGGTGGAGCTCGACTTCCACCCGGAAAGGGAAGTTAAACCGGTCAAGACCGATATACCCTATCCAGAGATACCGACAACACCTTCCCGCCTCGAAGAGTTTACCAGGACTATAGAAAAGCTCCCCCTCGATCAGCTGGTGACAAAGCTGACATCGGCAATCGAAGGCCTGGAACGTGCAACGACATCGCCCGAATTGATGAAGAGCATCAAATCCCTGAGCCTGGCCCTTGAAGACGTGCGGACCCTCGTTCAAAACCTGAACAGTAATGTCACACCCCTTGCATCCGACATCAAAGGTACTCTGGCTGACTCGAGGAAGATGATCCAGGACTTCGACAAGCACTCATCATCTTTGCAGGCAAGCATAGAGCGGGCGGCTGATGCTGCGCAATCGGCCTTGACGCAGGCGGACAAGACATTCCAGGCCCTTGAGCGAGTAAGCTCTGCAGATTCACCCGTTATGTACCGGCTCAACCAGACTCTTGAGAAGATATCGGATGCATCGGATTCCATCCGCGACCTGTCCGATTATATCAATCGCCACCCGGAATCGCTGTTGAAGGGCAAGAGATGATCAACAGGAGAAAACTAAAATGACATGGTATAAATGCGGTATTACGGCTATCAGCGTCTTCATTGTCTCTCTACTGTTTCATGGATGTGCAGCCGCGCCATCGAGGTTTTATATCCTGAATGCCCTGGAGCGTTCAGAGACCCCTCGTGCATGTCGGGATGAACGTACCGTCACCATAGGGATCAACCCGGTGGACCTTCCTCGCTATCTTAACCGGCCTCAGATCATGACGAGGGCAACGGATAACGAGCTCATGCTTTCGGAGCACAACCTGTGGGCCGAGCCGTTAAAAGAGGCGCTCCCCCGTGTCATCGCACAAAACCTGAGTTCGCTGCTCTGTGCAGATGTCCTGATCTTTCCATGGTCCGGTCCGGAACAAGTCGACTACAGGCTCACCGCCGAGGTGATACGTCTTGACTGCCGACCTGGGGGCGATGCACTCCTCGAGATGCAATGGTCCGTAATGGATGAACATGCCCGGAAGGTCCTCATCTCAAGGGAATCCCGGTTCACCGAACAGGTATCCGTGCACGACTACCCTGCATTCGTTCGTGCTTACAGCAGCCTGCTCGCCTCTCTCAGCCGGGAGATGGCCGATGCCTTCAAGTCTGTGACAAGAGCCGGGCAAAATCAGTAACCCGGCAGATGCTGCCTCAAAATTCAGAAGATGGATATTCTCCGGTGAAACCCTCTGGTTTCTCCCTCAATACCTCTTAACATATAGTGTGGCTCGCGATAGTCATCCAAAATAACCGGGAAAACGAGAGGCCTGGAGGTGTCCATGAAGAAGGTACTTTCTCTGATCCTTCTTTCCATGCTCATCCTGACGTCCCCTTCTCATGCTGAGACGAAAAGCACGGTCGAACAGTGTCTCATATCCTTCTCGCAATTCAGGCCCGTGCTCGGCGGATGGTCTGAATACCAGGTAAGGGAACAAGGGGAAAAGGCCTTCAAGGTGAAGATCTCCATTGTCGGCCAGGAAGGGAATGATTACTGGTATGAGACCCTGGTTCAGAATGAGGGGCGGATCATCAACAAGGTGCTTACATCAGGCGACCCGAACATCAGTAAAAACATCAGGAGGATGATCGTAAAGTATGGGAAGGAGCCTGCCGCGGAGATACCTTTGGGATCAAAAGAATTGCCTCTCCGGAATATTGCCCCAGTGCGTAACGCCATGGACAAG
>DATKLV010000007.1:0-10205 GCA_035542255.1 Desulfomonilia bacterium
GCCCTGAGCAGGGAATCATTGGCCGGCCTTCTCCGCAGTTTCGGCATACCAAAGTTCTAGGGCAGCGTTCATCGGGATAGACAAATGAAATCTGATATAGAAATAGCACAGGGCATCGAACTTAAGCCCATCATTGAGATCGCGGCATCCATGGGCTTGGGAGTCGACGATATAATACCTTATGGAAGATTCATCGCCAAGATCCCTCTCTCCATCGTGGAGCGCCTCGACGATACGCCGGATGGAAAGGTGATCCTGGTCACAGCCATGTCGCCGACCTCCATGGGCGAGGGCAAGACCACGACAACCATCGGTCTCGGCCAGGCTATCAACCAGATTGGGAAACGAGCCATGATGGCGATCCGCGAGCCGTCGCTCGGACCCTGCATGGGGCTCAAGGGGGGGGCTGCAGGCGGCGGTTATTCCCAGGTACTACCCATGGAGGACATCAACCTCCACTTCACCGGTGATCTCCACGCCATCACCACCTCCCATAATCTGCTGGCTGCCGTTGTGGACAACCACCTCCACCACCGGCACACCCCCGAGATCAACCCCAGGCATGTTGTGTGGAAGCGGGTGATCGACATGAATGACAGATCTTTGAGAAGCATCATCCTGGGTCTCGAAGACCGGGGGCTCAACGGGGTCATGCGGGAAGACGGGTTCGAGATCACCGCCGCCTCGGAGATCATGGCGATCCTGTGTCTTTCGCAGAACCTTAAGGAGCTCAAGGAGAGGATCGGCGGGGTCATCGTGGGCTACGACTACCTTCGCAAGCCGGTTTTAGCTCATGATATCGGGGCAGAAGGCGCCATGGCGGCCCTGCTCAAACATGCGATAAACCCCAACCTCGTACAGTCGGTGGAAGGGGTGCCTGTTCTCGTGCACGGAGGGCCCTTCGCCAATATCGCCCACGGCTGTAATTCGATCGTAGCCACCAAGATCGCGCGCAAACTGTCGGACTATATCGTCACCGAAGCAGGTTTCGGAGCAGACCTGGGTGCGGAAAAGTTCTTCCATATCAAGTGCCGAACCGCCAAGATCAGGCCCTCTGCAGCGGTGCTCGTAGTAACGAATAGGGCTTATGCCCTGCACGGCATTGCCAATATCAAGAAGCACATCAATACCCTGGATCAGTTCGGTGTACCTGCGGTGATATCCATCAACCGATTCCTCGCCGACAGCGAGACAGATCTGTCTGAGCTTAAAAAACACTGCCAAGAACTGGGCGTCGACGCCGTGATAACGGACTTCCGGGAGTCAGGGGGGGCAGGAGGACTGGAGCTGGCCGAAAAGGTTGTCTCCCTCTGCGAGAAAGAGAGCGCTTTCAGAATGCTCTATGATCTCGATGTTCCCATTGCACAGAAAGTAAGGACTGTTGCCACTAAGGTATACGGCGCATCGGATGCGACCTTTACACCGCAGGCCGCCTCCGAGATCAGGAACATCGAAAACCTGGGGTACGGCAGGTTGCCGGTCTGCATTGCCAAGACTCAATCGTCTTTGACCGACAACCCCAAGGTCCCGGGATTTCCTCAGGACGGCTTCAACATTACGGTGAGCTCTGCCCGGGTTTCTGCGGGTGCAGGGTTCGTGGTCATCTTTACCGGAAAGATACTCTCCATGCCCGGACTGCCCAAAACCCCTGCCGCGCTGGCCATCGATGTTGATGACCAGGGTAATATCAGCGGATTGTTTTAAAGTAGATTCCTCGTGTACATACTGTTCAGGATCTCTTCAGCTTATCCAATTCCTCCTGCCGCAGGATCTTGCGCAGGATCTTGCCTACGGCGGATTTCGGCAGTGAGTCTCTGAACTCCACCTTCTTCGGCACCTTGTAGGCAGTTAGCTTTGTCTTGCAGAAGTCGATGATCTCCTTGTCCGTAGCCGTCTGTCCCGGCTTGAGGACGATATAGGCTTTCACCGTCTCCCCCCGATACTCATCAGGTATGCCTACCGTTACCGCCTCGGCAATTTTTGGATGCTGGTAGAGGATCTCGTCTATCTCACGCGGGTAGATATTGAACCCGCCTGCAATAATCATGTCCTTTTTCCGGTCCACAATGAAGAGGTAGCCGTCCTCATCCATCTTGGCGATGTCGCCGGTGTGCAGCCATCCATCGACAAGCTGGCCCTTGGTCTCTTCCGGGTTGTTCCAGTATCCCAGCATGATGAGCGGGCCCTTCATGATGAGCTCACCCGGCTTACCCTGCTTCACTTCATCAACGCCGTTTTCCACATCCACCAGGCGCACATCATTATCCGGACAGGGGATCCCGATGGATCCGATCTTTTTCATTCCCAGCAGGGGGCTTGCTATACCGAATGAGGTGGACTCACTCAGGCCGTACCCCTCATTGAAGAAGATGCCCATGTCCTGAACTTTTTCAATGAGCTCAGACGCCATAGGCGCGGCCCCTGAGCTCACCAGGCCCAGCCTCTTGGCCAGGTTCACCTCTGTAGCCTTGGGATGATTGATGACAGCCGTGATCATGGTGGGTACTGCCGGGAAGAAGGTGATACTCTCGAAGTTGGCAATAATGCCCAGCAGCTCATCGATCTCGAAGCGCGGCATCAAAATCTGGGTGGCGCAGTTAAAGAACGACCAGTTCATGGCAACGATATTGCCGTACACGTGGAAATAGGGAAGAACGCTCAGTACGGAACGCCTTTCCGGGGGGATGAGAGAAATGGTGGGAGAACCCCACAGCGAAACCTGGAAGGTTGCGGCCACTATGTTGGCATGCGTCAGTAAGGCACCTTTGGGCACGCCTGTTGTACCGCCGGTGAACTGGATCATGGCAGGGTCGTCGGGTGAGATCTGGATACGCGGCAGGTGCGTTTCCGTGGTGCCGTCGATGAGTTCTGAAAAGTGGTGCCACCCCTCTTCCTTATTCAGATCCAGATCCTTGGAGGAGCTTACACCGAGTCCTTTGATATAATCAGTGACCCGCGTGACCACTACACGCTTCAGCCCGACCTCTTTGGCGAGCGTCCGGATATTGGGCAGTACCATGTCGAAGGTGATCAGGGTTTCCATTTGGGTAGTTTCCATGATGTGCTTGAGCTCAACGGGAGTGTAGAGCGGGTTCATGTTCACCACGATGGCACCGAGCGACAGGGTCGCCAGATAGGAGATGGGAAACTGGGGGCAGTTGGGCAGGTGGATGCCGACCCTGTCACCCTTCTTCACACCGAGCTTTCCCAAGGCATTTGACAAGCGGAGCATCTGATCCCTGACCTGCCAGAAAGAAATCTCGGTTCCGTAGAAATTTACACAAGGCTTGTCCGGGAATGACCCTACAGAGAGCTGGAAGAGCATCTGTGCCGGTGTCCTTGGATAGCGGATGGTAGTAGGGACATTGTAGTCATAGTGTTTATGCCAGAGCCTTGAATCCATGGACGTCCTCCTTTTTCATGTTCATCATACCTCTCTGATGTGAGAGGATTAATTGGGTATCAAGATATATCTCTATTAGCACAGATGCATGATCTTGTATAAGAGAGATCCTCTCATGGGTACATTCCGGCCTACTCCCTTCGAATCTCAGGGGTGATAAAAAACAGAGGTGAACTTTCACGCAGTGCCCTAAAGCTCATCAACTATTTATATGTTGGAAAATCTATATCGCCGGCCTCCTGTCAAACCATGGCTGGGCCTTTTCCAGCTGAGCAGCAAGCCTGAAGAGTGTTGACTCGTCACCGAAGCGGGCAATGAACTGAACCCCGCAGGGCAGGCCGTCTGCGGTCCAGTGCAAGGGCACCGACATGGCAGGCTGGCCGGTCATGTTGGCGAGTTCGGTAAATGGTGCCTTGGAAAAGATTTCAAAGGCTATCTTCTCGGCCAATCCCGATATTCTCACAAGACCGCCGAGTCTCAATAGATTGACCACCTTCATGGCGCGCTCTTCGATGGGCTTGGGTTTGAGCTCTCCTATCCTGAATGGCGGGAAGGCAATGGTGGGTGTGAGATAGAGGTCGAATTTCTGATGGAAGAGCCCCATCTGCCTGGCAAAGGTGTTCCACTGTCGCAAGGAGTGAACAAATTCACCTGCAGTATACGCCTTCCCGAGAAGGTTGAGCAACCAGGTGGGACCTTCAACATCAGAAGGACTCGGCCTTCTACCGAGAACGGTTTGGAGATCAGCGACATCCGCTGCTGTTTCACCGTAGTACATAATGAAAAAGTTCTTCGCAAGGCTCTTGCCGTCGATAACCGGATCAGCCTCTTCAACCTTGTGTCCAAGGCTGAGAAGGAGGGCGGCTGCTTTCTCCACAGCCTGTTTGCACTCGGGGTGAACATCCGTGCCCAGGGGTGATTTTTTGGTATAGGCTATCCTCAGGGGGTCCGGCTCCCGCTCAACTTCTGCGAGATAAGTCTCATGGGGTTTGGGGATGATATAGGGAGCCCCGACATCGGGACCGTTTACTGCGTCCAGCATGGCTGCACTGTCTCTCACCGACCTCGTGATTATATGCTCCACCGCGGCGCCCTGCCATATCTGGCCGTACTCAGGGCCGGTAGGGTTTCGACCGCGGCTTGGTTTCAACCCGAAAAGGCCGCAGCATGAGGACGGGATGCGTATTGAGCCGCCGCCGTCACCACCTGAAGCAATGGGCACAATGCCGCTTGCCACTGCAGCGGCGGATCCTCCGCTGGAACCGCCCGGAGTATGGTTGAGGTTCCACGGGTTGCGCGTAGGGCCGTGCAGTTCAGGTTCAGTGTATGGAGTAAGGCCGAACTCAGGGGTATTGGTCTTGCCCATGATAATGACTCCGGTGGCCTTGTATCGCCGCATCATTTCACTGTCCCGGGAGGGGATATGATTCCGGTAGGCCTTGCTCCCCATGGTCAGCGGCACCCCCGCATAGGATGTGAGGAGGTCCTTGATGAGGAACGGCACTCCGATGAAGGGACCTTGGGGTAACTTGCTTTTAGCCATACTCCTGGCGATGTCGAACATCTTATAGATAACCGCATTGATCTTCGGGTTGATCCTCTCGATGCGTGAGATGGCCTCTTCACAGAGTTCTTCGGGCGTTACTTCCTTTTTCCTGACGAGCTCGGCCAGACCGAGCGCATCATACCGGTCGTATTCCGGAAATGTCCCCATGCAGCTTCTCCCTTTAATGTTTTAATGAATGACAAAATGTAGTTCTTGCTATTAAGATATTGATTGAATTGATAAAATCAAGAGAAAGTGTACACATAATATTATGATCCCGGTGCTCCAATAAAAAAGGGGTTTCAAGACAGGGGTGAAGAGCTGTTTTTCGTAGAAAGGCCTTCTTAAATCCGTTATGATATCGAGATGACAACAACGAGAGATCTTTTGACCGTGCCCGATATTTACGGGAGATTGCAAGCCAGACTTGATGAGATGGCAACCGGTTATCCTGCCACGCCCGGCGGTGCCGAGATGCGAATCCTCAAACAGCTCTTCAGCGAAGATGATGCCCGCCTGTTCATTCAAATGGCACCGAACCCGGAAACTGCCGATGAAGTTGCCTTGCGCGTTCATTCGGAATACACCTCCATCGCGCCGCAGCTCGAAGGCATGGCTGCCAAGGGTCTTCTCTTTCGGATAAAGGAAGGTGGTGAGGCCAGATACTTCCCCATACCTTTCATTGTAGGCATCTATGAGTTCCAGCTGAAGAATCTCAATCCCCAGCTTCTCAAGGATATATCCGAGTACTATCTTGCCGGACTGGGCGCGACGTTCCATGGCCGGAAGACACCTCACCTCAGGTCCATCCCCATAAATACAACGATTTCTCCTGACGGCCCGATAGCGCCCTATGACGATGCCGCAGCCATAGTCAGAGGCAAGACACGCATCGCAGTTGCAGAGTGCTTCTGCCGCAAGGCGGTGCGGATGTACGGTAAGGGCTGCTCACACCCCTTGGAGACCTGTATCCAGTTCGATTCCTTTGCGGACTACTATGTGGACAACGGCATGGCCAGGTATATAACTCAGGATGAGGCCCTCTCCATCCTCAGATGCAACGAGAAGGAAGGCCTTGTCATCCATATCCTCAATTCACAGAATGTGGAGGCCATGTGCGCATGCTGTTCGTGCTGCTGCGGCATGCTCATCTCGTTGAAACTCTTCCCGGCACCGGCCCGGGAGGTAAAGAGCAACTATGTATGCAGTCTCGATGAATCGCTCTGCACAAACTGCAATGTATGTACCGGGCGCTGCCCTGTCGGCGCTTTAAAAAGCAAAGACGATAGGATACAGTTCAGATCCGAACGCTGCATCGGATGTGGGTTGTGCGTCGCCACCTGCCCCACCGAGGCCTTAAGACTCCGACGAAAACCGGAGGAAAAGCTCTACACGCCGCCAGAAACGGTATTCGAAACTTTCGCCTTGATGAGCAGAGAAAAGAACCGCTGATAGTCATGGGAAGCAGGTTATCTACTTGCATGTCCTCGCCATTTAGTCCTTGACACCTGCCCAGTTGTGCACTACGTGTAGCTTACATCTGAAACAGAATATATCCGACTTGAATATTGACCTGCGAAGAACACCTTCTGAATGGCTCCCCAAGTCAACATGTCAGCGAAGATATCTTCAGTTTTCAGAAATTCACCAGCAGTGTTTCCTGCCTTGTGGAGCAGGGGAAGTATGCAAGAAAGGTTATGAACATGGCACAAGGAACAGTTAAATGGTTCAACAGGGAAAAAGGGTATGGGTTCATCACCGCCGATAACGGTCAGGATGTCTTCGTCCACCACACCTCTATCAATCAGCAGGGGTTCAGGGCACTCGAAGAGGGCCAGCGGGTCACCTTTGAGATCGTCAAAGGCCAGAAAGGGATGCAGGCATCCAATGTAACGGCATCGTAAAATGGAAAAAGTCGGGGCGGGGATGCATCTTCGCCCCTGATTCGGCCCGGGATAAGGCGGGTATGTTCCCGGAAGGCAATCTCGGCAACACGTAACGACAAGATTAAGGTCGCATAAACATCAAGCCGGGAGGTACATATGGCTAATAGATCAACCAACACCTTCAAGAAGAAAGAGCGCGAAGAGGCAAAGAGGCGTAAGAGGCTCGCCAAAGAAGCAAAAAAAATCGAGCGTAAAGATCTTAAGCTCAACAAGGATCCGGTGGATACCGAAGAGGATCCGGACATTGCCGGGATCGTGCCGGGTCCCCAGCCTCCGTCAGAAGAATGGGGTATATGATCTTAAGGTTCCATGCCTGCTTTCGGAGTAAGAGTCCCAGGTTCCTTATTTATATGGAGAACCTCCGCGTATTGCTGAAAAGGTTGATTTTCCCCTCTGATGGGCTAAGATCCGTTCACTATTTCAGAAGATTGTCGGCCGCAAGGAAGCTCCGTCATGGATGAAAAAGGCCATCCGATCAAGAGGAGTCGAGTCCAAAAAGGAAGGCGGTTAAAGCAGAAGGATCTCTTTTACAGCGTCCTGTAGGGGATAAGTGAGATCCTTGAAAATACATTTTCACCTGAGTACAATAAAAACGATCACTCTCACCAAATCGGAAAAATCTTTATGCGGACGTATCAGCTCTGTTGACTAAATCCCATTTCCGGTGTAAATTGAATTTTGATTCAGATTTCACTTACTCAGATAAACAACAAACACAAAACAGAGGAGGGTATAATGGTCAGGAGAATCAATAAGGCCGCGGTCATCGGGTCTGGAATCATGGGAGGCGGCATTGCTGCGCTCCTCGCCGCTGCAGGCGTGGAAATGCTCCTGCTCGACATCGTTCCATTCGACCTGAAGGAGGAAGAGAAAAAGGATAAGAAGGCCAGGAACCGGATTGTTACCATGGGTCTGGAAGGCGCCATGAAGGCGAAGCCGCCGCTCTTCTACAACAAGGATCATGCCATGCGCATCAGCACCGGTAATCTGGAAGACGATTTCGACAAGCTGGCTGAATGCGACTGGATCATCGAGGTCGTCGTAGAGAACCTTAAGATCAAGCAACAGCTGTTTGCACGCATCGACAAGGTGCGCAAGGCGGACGCCATCGTATCCTCCAACACTTCAGGTATCCCGCTCAAGGCTATGTCCGAGGGCTTAAGCAAGGGCTTCAAGGAGCACTTCCTCGGGACACACTTCTTCAACCCTGTTCGCTACATGCATCTGCTTGAGATCATCCCCGGCGAGGCCACCAAGAAAGAGGTCCTGGACTTCGTGGCAGAGTTCGGCGAGAGCAGACTTGGTAAAGGCATCGTCTGGGCCAAGGATACACCGAACTTCATCGGCAACCGCATTGGTATCCATGGAATCGGTGCAAACCTGAAGACCATGCTCGAGGAAGGGCTCACAATCCCCGAGGTCGACGCCATCTTCGGCGCACCGCTCGGACGCCCCAAGACCGCCATCTTCGCCACCGGCGACCTTGTCGGCCTTGACACCATGACCCACGTCATGAAGAACACCTATGACCTCTGTACCGAAGACGAGCAGAGAGAGGTATTCAAGCTCCCCGAGTTCCTCCAGGCAATGCTCGACAAGAAGCTGCTCGGCAACAAGACCAAGGCCGGCTTCTATAAGAAAGAGGTCACGCCTGAGTGGAAGAAGATCAAGAAGGTCATCAACCCCAAGACCGGCGAATACGAGACCTTCGACAAGGTCAGCTTCCCCTGCATCGACGCGGCAAAGAAGGCCAAGACCCTTCCCGAGAAGATCAAGGCAGTCCTCTACGGCGATGATAAGGGCGCCAAGTTCGCCTGGAAGGTTCAGGCGGCGGCATTCATCTATGCTGCCAACCGCATCCCCGAGATCTCCGACACGGTCGTCGAGATCGACAACGCCATGAAGTGGGGCTACAACTTCGAGATGGGTCCCTTCGAGACTTGGGACGCCATCGGCGTGAAGGAATCCGTGGCAAAGATGGAGAAAGAAGGACTCAAGATCCCGGAGAACGTCAAGAAGATGCTCAAGAAGAACTCTTCATTCTATAAGCTCGAAAAGGGAAAGAAGATGTTCTACGACTTCGCATCCGAGAGCTACAAACCGGTTAAGGTTAGCGCCAAGGCCCTGGACCTCAACAACTTCAAGGCCGAGAAGAAGGTGGCCCTTACCTCCGGATCATGCTCGCTCATCGATATCGGCGACGGCGTGTTCTGCCTCGAGTTCCACTCCAAGATGAACGCCATCAACAAGGAGATGGTGGAATTCATGCAGAAGGCCGGCGAGTATGTCGGCACCAACGGCGTGGGCATGGTCATCGGCAATCAGGCAGGCGGTATGCCGGGTGCATTCTCCGCAGGCGGAGACCTTGCGTTCATGCTGGGCCTTGCCAAGGCAAAGAAGTTCGATGAGATCGACTCTTTTATCAGGACCGTTCATATAAGTATCATGGGCACTCGGTATGCCAACTACCCCGTGGTGGCAGCACCCTATGGACTCACCCTGGGAGGCGGCGCTGAAACCTGCCTGTCTGCAGACAGGATCGTGGCACACTCCGACCTGTTCATGGGTCTGGTGGAGATCGGCGCCGGTCTTGTTCCGGGCGGCTGCGGCATGATCAATCTCTGGAGGAAGATCATCACGTCCAAGCCCGAGGAAGCCAAGGTCACCGATTACGGCGGATTCTTCATCAATGCATTCATGGCAGTGGCCCAGGCCAAGGTGTCCAACTCGGCCGAGCAGGCCCGCACCAGAGGATTCCTCGGCGCTGCCGACCGCATCGTCATGAACCGCGACAACCTCATCGGCGAGGCTAAGAAGGAAGTCCTCAAGATGGTGGATGACGGGTACGCCCCGCCGCTCAAGACCAAGATACCGGTATTCGGCCGCGAGGCCCAGGGTATGATTTGGGCCGAGATGAACAACATGAAGGGCGGCGGATACATCACTCCTCACATGGAGTTCATCGCCAAGAAGATCTGCGTATGTATGTCAGGCGGTGATGTCCCCTGCGGCACCGAAGTGAGCGAAGAGCATCTTATGACGCTCGAGCGCGAGGCATTTGTTGATCTCTGGAAGACAGAGAACACCCAGAAGATGGCTGAGAACATCATGGCCACTGGCAAGCCGTTGTTCCTGTAATCGGATACCACGAGAAAGAACGTAGGAGGAAACAATGAGAGAAGCATATATCGTACAAGCAGTAAGGACTCCCGGTTGCAGAAGGGGCAGGGGTGCTTTAGCATACACCAGGCCTGAAGATCTTCTGTGCCAGGCACTCAACGGCCTCATGGACAGGGTCAAGGGTGTTGAG
>DATKLV010000008.1:0-6444 GCA_035542255.1 Desulfomonilia bacterium
ATACTGACCTTCCTGCCCCTGATTGACACTCTGCGAAGGTACGAGTATCGCATTGGGTTCGGTAGTGAGCACCAGGACTACGTTGACGAACTGGCCCGGCAACAGCTTTTTCTCCTTGTTGGAGAATGTAGCCTTGAGCGTAATAGTACCTGTCGTCTTGTCGATGGCATTATCCACAAAGGTGAGCTCGCCTTTTTCGGGTTGTTCCTCACCGGGAATGAAGGTGTCAACCTCAAGCTTTTTCTCTGAATAATACTTTTTGATCCTTGGAAGGTCCTTTTCCGGTACGGCGAACGTCACATTGATGGGCTGTATCTGATTGACCGTGACTACTTCTATGTCATTGGCCTTGACGATATTCCCCTGGTCCACCTCAAGCTTTCCCGTCCGGCCGTCAACAGGCGAATAGATGGAGCAGTATTGGACCTGCACCTGGTTGTTCCGGACCATGGCTTCGTCGGCCTTCACCGTGGCTTCCAGCGCGGAGAAATTAGCCTGTATCTGGTCAAACTGTTCTTTTGCCACATAGTCCTTTTTTACCAGATCGGCATACCTCGCAACCTGCTGCTCGGCATATTTAGCCTGGGCCCTGTCCCTTAAGAGATTTGCCTCCGACTGGCTGAGCGCCTCGATATTCGGACGGCAGTCTATCTCAAGAAGGAGATCCCCTTTTTTCACGTCCTGGCCTTCTTTGAAGTGGACTTTCGTAATGAGCCCGGTGATCTGACTTCTCACCGATATGGACTGAAAGGCCTCAACAGAACCGATGGCGTTTATCTGGACTGGGATGTTTTTTTGAACTGCAGCAGCCACCACGACCGGGACCGGGCGCGGATCGGGCTGCCTCTTCTTGGATGAACAGGCATCAGTGAATATTGCCGTGATGCACAGCAAGAGCATACCATAGACCACGATCTTTCTCATTGTTTAGCTCCCATGGCTTTTTCCAGGCTTGCGACGGCGAGATGGTAGTTGTACAGGGCGGTTATGTAGGCGGTCTTGGCGCTGATCTCCGAGACCACCGCATCGGCCACCTCGATGGTGTTCCCCACGCCAGAGGCGTATCGCCCCTGCGCCAGCTCACGATTCTCCTTCGCCTGCGTCAAAGTCAGCTCAGCCACCGAGATACTCTCCCTCACATCCTTGAGATTGTAGTACGCCTGCTCCACATCGAACCGCACACCCTTACGGACCAGCTCCTTGTTCGCCCCGGCAACCTCAAGGTTCGCCCGGGCCTCCTCCACGATCTTCGCCTTGGTGCCCACCTCGTAAAACCTCTTCGCATGGTCCAGGTGCTGCCTGAACTGCACCACCGCCTCCTTTAAATGGCGATGCACCGCTCAAGGCCAGCGTCTCACCGGGCCTTATCGCCTCCTGCTCACGGACCTGAAAAGGAATAAGAAACAGGAGACAGAGGCAAGAAATCAGGATCATGACAGGGATTTTCCCCCGCAGATGGCGAACCTTCAGAATGATCATGTTTCCGGTAAACCTGAACGTCTTTACCATGCTACAAACTTTCACCTGTAATGATCGATTGCATATATCTTTTCCCGGAGAATTTCAAATCCTCCTACTCTATTCCACAAAAGCATGGCTGGGTGAATAGAAAAATAAGGCATTGGAAATGAATCGGTCTCCTTTATTTTGAATATATTATGACGATTGTGGAGGCCGATTTGTTTACATGATGTTTTATAAATCGCACTTGACTGGAGCCAAGTCACGATTAGTTATAGCAGGGCATCCAGAAGGACGGGTGCGGAGTGGATGCAGCACCCTGGTCTTTCATGGTGAGTTTACCGCATCCGTATCAATGAAGGAGTAGATCATGGCTGATGGTCACGTATTCGGCTTTTCACAGAAGCTGCTGATGGGATTCATAGCAGGGTTTTTCGCCACCCTCATTTTCCATCAGCTCGCTTTGGCTGCGCTGTGGAGTGCCTATATCGCTCCGTTCCCGCCATTTTCCATGGCAGCGACCTATCCGTTCCATATCCCGGCCATGTTGTCCCTTGCGTTCTGGGGCGGCATCTGGGGCATTGTATTCGCCTGGATAGACTTTCTGTTCCCCCGGAACAGCGGCTACTGGGCAGGGGCGTTCCTCTTCGGCGCCGTCTTCCCCTCACTGTTCGCCCTTCTCTTAGTGCTGCCACTCAAGGGAGCACCCATGGGCGGCGGCTGGCATGCGCCCCTGCTGGTTACGGCGTTTCTTATCAATGGTGCCTGGGGCGTCGGAACGGGTCTGATCATAAGGATGCTGTCAGGCCGGTTCGCACAGCTCCACGGCAAAACAGCCTGAAAGGAGATTCAACCTTATGGAGCCCATCAAGAGAGAAAATATCGCATGTATGAGGATCAAGGGAAAGCTGTACCACAGGGATCACGTACCGAAGGGACTTCTCTTCAAGGACATAGATGAGATCTATACCCGGGAACACCTTGTTCAACACCCGCTGGAATGCCTCAAGTGCGAAGAATGCGGGGACGATATTTTGACCTGCGAGGAAGAAAAGCAAGCGAAATAGGACTCCCCGACCAGAGACTGCGTTGTAATTTCATTGCGAGCATCACAAATCGTGCTGCGCTCGATAGTATCCATGGAATGAACTCTATTCGTGTCATCTCGACCGAAGGGAGAGATCTTAAAACAAGATTTCTCGCATCGCTCGAAATGACAGAAATGAAGAAATGTAGGTTGGGTTGAGCCTGCGAAACCCAACAAATGATTCTGGAAAGATCTGGTATTATCCCTGGACAAATACATTATGCCCTGTCGGGTTTCGTTCCTCAACCCAACCTATTTGCCCGGACTTTCTCAAGCGAGATTCTTCGCTTCATCTGCACTTGGTGAAGATTCCGCTCAGAATGACATGGCGTATGTCTTTGTGTCCTTCGTGATGCGAAAAAACCAGGACGACAGCGTCATTCAATGAACCTGTGCCAGACATCCTGCTGGGCGGTATTGCTCGAAAGCGCGTCCAGGTGCCCGTAACCGAGAATGATGCCGGCTTCCACATTCGGGTTGTCCGCGTGGTAGGCACTGGTCCCGTACCCGAGCTCCGTATTGAGCCAGAGGACCGGTTTCGTGATCGCGGAGAAGTTGATGGTATATGCCCCGTTAAAGGCGTTCACGGCAAAATAGTCACGGTAGAGTGCGCACGGCACCAGGCCGCTTCCCACCTTGACGGCAGCCTCCCGCAGCGTGCAGATGTCTGTTTTTGAGAAGCTGTAGGTATCGTTCCAGGGATTCTGGGCCAAGATGTACTGGCCCGCCACGTAACTCTGCACCAGAGGCCAGTCGCCGGGTAGGCCGGTCAATGGTGTATGAATCCCCGGCAGAGTCGAGCTCCATATCATCGAGTAATAGAGGAGCCCCTCGAAGGTGAAGTCGCCGGGCAGACTCAGATCAGACCTTGACTGGCCCGAATCGACCCAGGGAAAGAGCAGTGAGATGAGCATCAGGGATTTGATGTCCGAGTAGGAGGAGTCGGCATACTGTTTATCACCCATCAGATCCAGGAACGCTCCATAGGTGATGTCCGCGTCATGGACCCTTACCGTGTCACCCGGGGCAAAGCTGTATATGTCGAGCGCAATGGTCTTTTCAGGCTCGTTCGGATAGGAAGCTGCATAGTCCAGCGCATAGGCAGCCCCGAATGAATGGCCCAGGACACAATACGGCAGATGAACCTTGGCCTGGACGATGCTGATGATCTTGCGCATGTCCGCCTTGTGCTTGGCCAGGCCCCAGCCGGCCATGAAGGGGTAGGAATCTGCAGAAGGCACGTTGTCTTCCCGGGGTGTTATGCCGACGACCAGGTACCCGTTCTTGCGGAGATATTGGGCGAGGTTGTCACCCAGGAACGGCGTGAGGAAGCTCGATTTGAAATTAACCCCGCCGCCCGGGAGCAGGTAGATGATCTTCTGGGCGCACTGGAGGTTGCTGCCCACGAGATCCACGGTCAGCGGGTACTGCTCGTCATAGTAGTTGATCTCGAACCATGACCAGCTGAGCGTCGTCATGTTCTGGGTGGTGGTTGTGGCGGCCGACGACCTCAGTGAAGACAGAGCGGACTCAGCCAATTGGCGGCCGGTGGCCGCATGGACGTATGTCGTTGCTGCGAGCAGGCAGGCAACCACAAGAATGGATGTGGAAATGTATCTGATTCTTGTGTGTTTCATAAAGGCCCTCCTTTGAAATCTAAATGACTTAATGCTAATGCACCTATATCTGTAAATAGTTATATTTTATTCACAGGAAAGTCAACAAATATCCAGACATATTCATGAATTTTCTTTACTAGACGAGATCGGTATTATAATGCGTTTCAGCTATGGAGAGAAAAACACCGGCCCTCATCGCCCTCTGTGCCGCTCTCACTGCAGCCGGTGCCTTCATCAGGATCCCGCTCTGGCCTGTGGCGATCACTCTCCAGACCTTCTTTGTCCTCCTGTCGGGTATCATGCTGGGCCCCCGGTACGGGGCCTTGAGCCAGCTTGTCTATCTGATAGTCGGCCTGTTGGGTCTCCCGGTCTTCTCCGGGGGAGGTGGGCTTGCGTATCTTATGCAGCCGTCCTTCGGGTATCTTCTGGGTTTCGTGGCGGCCCCGGCGGCTGTCGGGCTCCTTGTGGAAAACAAGACGCTCACCCCTAAAACCGTATTTCCTGCAGCACTCGCAGGGACACTCGTCATCTATTGCATAGGCATGCCCTACCTGGCGGTCTACATGCACCTGGTGCTGAAGAAACCGGATGCCGTGAGTCTTGCCGTTAAAACCGGGGCACTGGTCTTTCTGCCGGGAGATCTCCTCAAATGCCTGATCCTGTCACTCCTCTCGCCTAGGCTCAGGTTCATTTTACATCCGGACTCCAGGATCTGACTTAAGCCGGATCAACAGCTTAACCGGCATCTTTTCCGACACCCTGTACCATGAGCCCGGTTATGATGAGCACAAGACCGACGATGGTGGTTGCATATATCCGTTCACCCACTATGAAGTGGATGAAGATGAGCGAGAGGAACGGCGAGAGGAAGATGAGATTGCCCACCCTGGCGGTATTCTCGGAGAGCCTCAGCGCCTTAAGCCAGAAGACAAAAGTAATACCCATTTCAAATGTGCCCACGTAGAGAGCGCCCAAGAGACCCTTGAGACCCGGAGAATGGAGGCCTTTTGTCGCAAGGGCCGCAATGAAGATGAACGGCAGACCGAAGAGGAAGGCGAGCAGAAGGCTTGCTGCCGGATCGCGGGAGTCTCTGGTATTGTAGATCCATGAAAGTGACCAGACTACGGTGCTGGCAAGGGCAAGCGCCACTCCCATGAGATTAAAAGAGGCGAAATGCATGAAAGTCCCTTTACTGGATATTATCACAACACCCAGGTAGCAGATCAGCCCTGCTGCTATCTCCCTGAGGTGGATCTTCTGTTTCAGCATGGGGATGGACAGGAATGCCAGGGTAAGGGCCCAGGTGTAATTGAGCGGCTGAGCTACCTGCGCAGGCAGGAGGTCATACGCATTGAAGAGGATGAGGTAGTAGAGGAACGGGTTGAGAAAGCCGAGTCTGAGGGAGCTCAGATACTCTTTGCGTGAATAGGAAAGGATGAGCCCCAGTCTACCCTGAGCAGAGAGGATCAGGCTGAGAACGGTGATGGACACCAGTGAGGAATAGAACAGGAGGTGTATCGGGCTGAGGTATCTCAGCGATATCTTGAAGGCCGATGCTACGGTGGACCACAGCAGCACGGTGATCAGGCCGTAGAGATATGCCTTCTTCTGGTTTTTCATGAAAAAGTTTTAAGTGCCTGATTGGTTGGGGACATCTTTATCGAGTCTTGCAACCGGCTCTTTGAGCCGATCTTCTACTGCCCCTTTCCGGAAAGCTTGGCAAAGACCTCATTGAACCTGAGCACTTCCGGCGGGACCGGCTCGGCCTTCCCCCAGAGGACCTCCTGGGCCGTCAGCCCCCGCTTCCCATAAAGTGAAGAGGTTGCCGCATCATCAAACCTCAGCGTTGCGCCCTGGAGAGCAAACCCGACATTGAGTCCTTTGGTGCGGGAGAAAGAATATATCTCGGCCCTGAGATCGGCCTCGGTATTCTCATCCATATGCAGCCCCAAGGTGCCTGCCACGATGGACACATCGGTACCCAGGATGATATTGCCTTTTGCTTTCGTTTCCAGCGCCCGGCTTCTCCTGAAGACCAGGACCAGGTCCGTGGACTGGAGACCCATCTGCAGGCCGAAGCTGCCTCCATTGATGGTGATGAGAGCCGGGTTGCTCCAGCGACCGTCCTTTCCCCTCACCATGAGTATGCCTTTGCCGAATCTCGCACCCAGGAAAAAGCTTGCCCTTACCATGTTGGGTATGATGGCTATCCCTTCGGCCCTCTGGAGAAGTGCTGGAGGAACGGCGCTCTGATCAGATGCCATGATCATCGAGAAT
>DATKLV010000009.1:0-8479 GCA_035542255.1 Desulfomonilia bacterium
GGTGGGCCCGACCCACTATACACCATGGATCATTCAAGCCCTTGAATCGGCGAGATCAAGAGGGTTGAGGCTGCCGGTACTAATTAACTCAAGCGGCTATGAATCGAGAGAGTGTCTTGTTCTCTGGAAGGGACACGCACAGATCTATCTCATGGATCTGAAATATGGGGATAACGTAACAGGAAGGGCCTTGAGCGGGGTCGACGACTACTGGGATGCGGCAAAAGGGGCTATTGCTCATCTATGGGAAACCGTGGGCCCGCTCGAACTGGACGGTGAGGGGGGAGCGACCAAAGGCCTTATGGTGCGGCATCTCGTCCTGCCGGGGATGCTCTCAAATCCGTTTTCCGTGCTTGAATTCCTTTCCGAGCTCTCCCTTGAGATACCAGTGAGTATCATGTCACAGTATAATCCGAGGTATTATGACGGAGACGTCGAGGAGATGAAGCGCCGCATTACACCCGAAGAATACCGGGTGGTAACGGAAAGGGCCGCTTCACTGGGGTTTGAGACCATCTATTGCCAGGGCCTGGAAGCACCCGACCTTTATAATCCTGATTTCGATGAGGAGAGACCTTTCGACGACGCTCTCAAATTTTTCTAATTATAATTTTCTTATCTGGTTGCCGATAGGTGAAGTGATATGTCTCGAGTAAAAGAACCATGGTATGGACGTTTCCTTGAGGAAACAAGGGAATTGTACTATCAGCGGGTGCTTGCGATCCTACTGATCGGTGTCGTACTGATCCCGCTTTTCAGCATCCTCGACTATGTGGTCGTACGCCAGTACTTTGTCAGGTTCTTTGTCTACAGAATCGTATGTGCAGGAGTCTTAAGCATTTTCCTTGCCTTTTATTTCTCCCGATCAGGCCGCAAGTATGCTTACACCACATCCATTATAGCATACCTTCTCTCGGGGCTGACCATAACCTTCATGTGCGTGCAGATGGGAGGATACGATTCCTTTTACTATGTCGGCGTTGTGATGGTCATGGTGGCGGTATTGGTTATTCTACCCCTGAACCCCATTGAAGGGGCGACCTTGGGGATTGTCCTCTATCTCTTCTTTGCGATCCCGATTGTTTTACTTTCCGAACCATCCCCTCAGAAACTGAAGGTGTTTTTCAGCAACAGCTTCTTCTTCGCTTTTTTCATCGTGATCATGGTGATCAAGTGTATCGAAGACGTCAGGGTCCGCAAACGTGAGGTCAGGCTGAAGACTGAGATGGACTCTCTGGCGGAGAGACTGTCATATTATGCACACAACCTCGAATCAGAGGTTGAAAGGCGGATGAAGCAACTTGAGGAGTCGGAACTCAGATACCGTGAACTCTACGAAAACATCATCGATATCGTGCTGCTGGTGGACAGAGATTCCAAGATTCTCATGGCCAATCCCAAGTACTTCGAGATCAGCGGATCTCCCGAAGGTAAGATGCACTCCAACTTCCTGAGCCTCGTGAACCCATCCGATGTGGCTCTTGTGGAAAGAATGATCATAAGGTTGCCTGTCGAGCAGATAGTCAAGGATCTCCAATTCAAGATCGTCAACAAGAAGGGCAAAGTCTACGATGTCGAGTGCAATGCCAAGTGTATCATGAAAGATTATCAGATCGTTGGATTCCAGCTGGTGATAAGGGATATCACGGTCCGCAAGAAGCTTGAGAAAGATCTGCTCGAATCGTACAAGAAGGTCCAGAGCGCACGCAATGCCACGATCCTGGGGCTTGCCAAGCTCGCAGAGTACCGGGACGCCGACACCGGCGCACACCTCGAGAGGATCCGCGAATACAGCAAGGTTCTGGCAGAAGATCTCGCCAAAAGACCCGAGTATGCAGGCTACATCACCCCCGAATACGTCGAAGATATCTACAATTCATCCATTCTCCATGATATCGGGAAGGTTGGAGTCCCTGACGCAATTCTGCTGAAGCCTGGTAAGCTCACTCCTGATGAGTTCGATATAATCAAACGCCACTCCGCCTTGGGAGGCGAGGCACTGAGAGAAGTGGAGGCCAAGATCGAAGGCCAGTCTTTCCTGACACTGGGCAAGGAGATCGCCTATTACCACCATGAAAAGTGGGATGGGACCGGATATCCCCGGGGTCTTAAAGGAGATCAGATCCCCCTGTCCGCCAGAATAGTGGCTCTGGCCGATGTCTATGATGCATTGACCTCCAAGAGGGTCTATAAGGAGGCGTTTTCCCATCAGGCTGCAAAAGACATCATCATCGACAGCAGGGAAACACACTTCGCTCCGGATGTAGTGGATGCATTCCTGTCAAATGAGGAAGAGTTCCGCAGGATCAGGGAAGAAATGTTCCGTGATCAGGAAAATGGTTCCCGTGTCTACTCTGTAGCATGAGGGCTGTGCAGGATATCCTTACTTCTCGGCAGGGGCGGCCTCGGCCGGAGCGGTGTTACTGCCGCGATAATACACCAGGCGCTGGGTTATCCCTGCAGCCTTTACCGGTTCCATGTAGGACAGTATGCTGCCCGCAATGTCCCCCTTCATGCCGAGAAATACCTGGACAGCCACATCGACTTCGATGTTGTTCATCAGGTTCGCAGCCGCATTGGGTTTCATGGAGGAATAGATCTTGACAAGCTGCTTGATCCTGTCACCGCTCATTACCTTGTAAGAGTCAAGTTCTGTCTTGACGACGGCCTGAATCGCTTCCAGCTTCTTGATCTTCTCCTGGACCTGGGTCTCAAGCTCCTTGAGCTCCGTTTCACGGGCCTTGAGCCGCTCTTCCTTCTGCCGGATGATCTCGAGCTGATCGGTGGGTGTAAGGTTCAGCGGCTGGAGGGCTGGTTGCTGCTGCTCCTGTCTGACGGCTGCCTGGTTGTTCCCCGCAGGGTTTCCTGCAGCGACGGGTGTCGGTTTCACAGCCAGGTAGATCCCTATAGAGACAATATTGATGAACACCAACCCCAACAGTATCTTCGCCTTCATCTTTCACCTCCAGCCTTAAGGATTGCAATCTCATCGAGAAAGTTCATGTCTTTCTTCCTTTCCGTTTCATCAAACCTTGCCTGATGAATCTCCTTGAGTCTTGCAATGGCCTTGAAAGACCGTTTCGCCTTTAAGAACTCTTCCCTCTGTTCATCCACCTGGCGCTCGGCCGTCTTGATATTTTCGTTGATGCGTTCAATGCCTTGTTCCAGGTGGTCCAGATAATCGTAGTACCCCTTTACCTCGATGGCGCTCAGCCCCTGCCTCATCCGGGTCATGAGCTCGGCCCTCAGGATGTCTCTCCTGGCTGAGACCTGTTCTTTCATAACATAAAGGGTGCGCACATATCTCTGGGCCTGGGAAAAGACCTGTTGTGCCATGTCTTCCTGTATCTTCCTCACATTCAGCAAAGTGGCGAATTTAAACTTGAAGACCATTTATGCATTCCCCGCCTGCTTCATGTCCACGATCGCACACATCTTCTCAACGGACTGCTCAATGGTCGATTTTTCATTGATGTCCTGCTTAAGAAAGTCATTGATTGCTGCGATGTGGCGGATCGCCTTGTCGATCTCAGGGTTGTTGCCCGAAACGTAGGCACCGATGTTGATGAGGTCCCTGGCCTCTTCATAAATTGCAGCCAATGCCTGGATCGCACGGGCTGCATTGAGGTGCTTTTCAGGTACGATGTCGTTCATAACCCTGCTTATACTGCGGAGGATATCAACAGCAGGGTAGTGTCCCCTGGCCGCGAGGTCACGGGAGAGGACGATATGACCGTCCACGATCGAACGGACCGTATCGGCCACGGGTTCCGTGAGGTCATCCCCCTCGACGAGCACGGTGTACAACCCGGTTATGCTCCCTTTTGACGAGGTATTACCGACCCTCTCAAGGAGCTTCGGCATCTTTGCGAAGCAGGAGGGGGTGTAACCCTTGGTGGTGGGCGGCTCGCCCACGGCCAGACCGATCTCCCGCATGGACATGGCGAATCGGGTGATGGAGTCCATCATGAGGAGAACGTCCATGCCCTGGTCCCTGAAGTACTCTGCTATGGTGGTTGCGAGATACGCACCCCTGATGCGGATGAGCGAAGGCTGGTCCGATATGGCGGTGACCACTACGGAGCGCTTGAGTCCTTCCTCTCCCAGATCCTTTTCGAGGAACTCCTTGACCTCTCTACCCCGCTCACCGATGAGCGCGATCACATTTACATCCGCCTTGGTGTGACGGGCGATCATACCCAGGAGCACGCTCTTGCCCACGCCCGACCCTGCCATGATAGCCATGCGCTGACCTTTCCCCACGGTCAGGATGCCGTTGATGGACTTGATGCCCATATCCAGAGACTCCCTGATACGGCGCTTCTTCAAGGGGTTATGCGAGTTTCCGTAGAGAGGCATCTCATGATCGAGCACGAGCGGACCTTTGCCGTCCAGCGGTTCACCCATTCCGTCGATGACGCGGCCGAGCAGGTCGTTACCGACCTTGACCGCGGGCTGAGATTTCCTGGCAATGATGACGCTTCCCGGACCGATCCCGCTGAGTTCGCCCAGCGGCATCAGCAGTACCCGTTTGTCGCGGAAGCCCACAACCTCCGCCATGATGGAGTTCTTTCTCGCCTTTGAGTAGATTTCACACATACCCCCCATGGCGCTGCCCGGACCGTGCCCCTCGACGACAAGGCCCACGATGTTGGTCACCTTGCCCCTTACCTGGATCGAATCCATATCACGCAAGGCTAGAAGATGTCTCTTGAAGGTGGTCACTTCTCCAGCAGGACCTCTCTCATGTGATCGACCTGGGAACGGATACTCGCATCGATCTCACCGAACTCCGTGTCGATGATGATTCCGCCTCGGTCAATCGTGGTGTCCTCGACGAAGTGTATATCCCCCTTTCCCGTGAGATGGGTTGAGAGGATCTGTTCGATGTCACGGATGTATTCGAAATCAGAAGGGTGTACCCTCAGGCGGATCTCCTCGGTCTGGGTGAGGTAGGCACATGCATGGGAGAGCGTTTCCAGGATGATATCGGGGGAGAGGTGGATCTCGCGGTGGATGACCTTCTCCGCTATCAGGACGAGTATCTCGAGGATCTGGTCCTGGTGCTTCTCGATGATGAGCTGTCTCATCTTCTTGAGCTCCTCGATGGTCTTGCTCAGCGTCTGGATAAGCGGCTCCACCTTCTTGACAGCCATCTTTTGCCCCTGTGCCTGCCCCTGCTCGAGCCCCTTGCGATAGGCCTCCATCTCGATGGCCTCTTTTTCCGCACTGGCCTTCTTCAGGATCGCCTCGGCCTGAGCCTGGATATCCTTGAGGCCGCCCTTTTCCTTCATATCCTTGACGCAATAGGGGGAAATCGTGCAGTCTTTCGGGTCGTTGTCGCGGATTATTTTTGATTTAGACGAGGACATCCTCTCCGCCCTTTCCACTGATCACGATCTTGCCGGCGGCTTCCAGCTTTCTGGCCACACGTACGATGTTCTGCTGGGCGTTCTCCACGTCGGAGAGCTTAACCGGACCTATGGTTTCCATATCTTCAAGAAGCATCTCGGATGCGCGCGAAGACATATTCTTAAGGATATGTGCCTTGAGTGTCTCGCTTGCCGTCTTGAGCGCAAGAGAAAGGTCTTCATTCGTGATTTCCTTGAGAATGGTCTGGATGCCCCGGTTATCGATGTTGATGAGGTCTTCGAAGACGAACATCTTCTGCCGGATGTTCTCGGCCAGGTCCGCATCGATCTCCTCCAGGGAGGCGAAGATATTGTTCTCGGTGTTGTGATCCAGCTGGTTCATGATCTCCGCTACTGTTTCGATGCCCCCGAGCTTCTTGCTCTCCACGGTTCCCATGGCCTCGATATCCTTTTTCAGCACATCGTCCACATCCTCGATGACGCCCGCAGGCACCATACCGAGATTGGCGATGCGGAAGATGATCTCGGGCTGGAGTTTCTCCGGCATCTCCTTGATGATCTGTGCGACCTTCATGAAATCCAGATGGGCCAGCACGAGTGCTATGGTCTGGGGATGTTCACCCTTGAGGTAGTCGACGAGGATAGAGGAATCAATGGCCCGCAGAGAAGAGAATGCCGCGGTGTCCATGGCCTGGGAGATGGAGTCGAGGATGGGCTTTGCCTTATCAGAGCCGAGCGATGAAACAAGGGCGTTACGGAGGTAGTCGATGCCTTTGCCGGTGACCCCGCTTACCTCCCCGCTCAGCTGCTGGAATTCATCCATGATGTTCTGGACCGTATCCACGGGGATGGTTACATCATCCAGGGCCGCCATACGCCTGCCGACGAGCTTGATCTCATGATCGGCCAAACCTTTGAATATGCCCCGGGTGAACTCGTCACCCATGGCCATAAGGAAGATTGCGGCTTTCTGGGGGCCGTCCACCTTCTTGAGCTTGCCCATTATACGCTCTCCTGCAGCCAGGACTTCACCACCGCAGTAGCGGTGTTCATGTCATTTTGTGCCGTGTGCTCGATGGCCTTGCGTTTGCCCTGGACCGCCCGTTTCATCTCATCGCTCTTGGGGGCGACTTCAATCTGAGGTATGTCCTCACCCTCGATCAGCTCACGTTCTTCCGCAGCTATACCCCTTTCATGGGCATGCACCCGCTCGACCACCCTCACGCCCTTGGTAATCCACCTGAGCATGGGCCTGATGATGAAGAGCAGGATGAGGACCACGACAACGAGGAACACGACCGGCTTGAGCAAAGACAGGATGAATTCTTTCTTCTTTTCCTTTTCCGAAAGAGCAGCCAGGTCGGTGTTCTCCTGGGCGAAGGGCATGCAGGACACCGAAATCAGGTCTTCACGGTCCGC
The DNA here is from genome assembly GCA_035542255.1 of Desulfomonilia bacterium. Taxonomy (GTDB): domain Bacteria; phylum Desulfobacterota; class Desulfomonilia; order UBA1062; family UBA1062; genus MWEI01. The sequence goes on from DATKLV010000009.1 coordinate 6,792, forward strand.
ATTGAACCCCACGGCGTGCTTCACCGCATTCTCGATCTCCTTGAGCTCAGAAGTCTGACGGGGGACAAACAGCTGGCTGCCGCTCTTGTCCGCCTTGTAGGTCCCGTCCACCACGACGGACACCGTCAATCTCTTGACATCACCCGGTGAGAAAACGCGCTCCGTCTGGTTTCTGGCAATCTCATAATTCCTGACTATGCTTTCTCCACCCGATGCACCGCTAGTCGGGACTGCTTCAGGCCCTCCCTTTCCCGTAGGCAGGTTGGACGGCGTACCGGCCGCCCCCTGGGTGCCCTTATCCTTGCCGGCATACTGATTTTTGACCTCTTCGGAGCGCACCACGTGGATCTCCGGATCGTAATTATCCTGGACGCTCTTGACCATATCCATGTTCACATCAGCGCTCACCTTCACGATGGCCGCCTGCGGCCCCACAATCTTTTCAAGGAGGCTCTGGGCCCTTTCCTGAAGCTGGTTTTCAATGTTCTTCTTGAACTCGAGCCGGTCGCTGGCAAGGGCCACGGATTCGTTGTCCTTCTTGCCTTCGTAGAGGATCTTTCCCTTGATGTCCACTATGCTGATGTTCTCGGGGTCCAGACCGCGGACACTTTTTTCCACTAGATACACAATGCCCTGTACCTGAGAATTACTCATCTGCATGCCGGGCTTGGTCTTTATGACGATGGAGGCTTTGGCGGGTTTCTCGTCTTCAATGAAGATGCTCTCCTTGGGCATGGCTATATGCACCCGTGCGAAAGCCACTTCCTCAAGCGACATGATGGTGTTGGCCAGCTCGTTCTGCAGAGCCCTCTGGTAGTTGATCTTCTGGACGAATTCGGACTGGGAAAAGTCCGATTCATCGAATAGCGCAAACCCCTTTCCCGTGCCGCCCTTGGGCAGGCCCTTGCCCGCGAGTGCCAGCCGCGTCTCGTAGACGTTGGCCTCCGGGATCATGATCGCAGTGCCGCCCTTGGTTATCTGGTACGGAACGCGGCTCTCCTTCAGGTTCTGAACGATCAGTGAGGCGTCCTGCTCATTCAGATCGGTGAAGAGGTACTGGTACTTCGGGGCCATGGCCCACATGAGGCTCACCACAAGGACCGCGGCTACCAGACCGATCACGGCCAATATGCCGAATCTCTGGCCCATGCTCATGGCCGTGAATTTTGCCGGAAGTTGTCTGATTAATTTAATCATGGCTATGACAACCTATTGAGAGTGTTATATCCTTCGATGATCTTGCTGGTCACTTTCACGAGCAGCCTCAGGGCGATGTCCGCCTTCTGCATGGCGATCATGGCCTCATGGACATTCGGGGATTTGCCCGAGGAGAGGTCGAGTGCCGCCTGCTCGGATTGCTTGACCAGAGTGTTCGTGGAATCGATGGCATCTTTGAGGGTATCAACGAAATCAAGGCCCTTATCCTTGGGTTTTTCCTTTGATACCGGCGGGTTTATAATGGTGAAATCAGGTTTCTGGATACGCATCATTACCTCCCGATCTGCAGTGCCTTGAGCGCCATGTCCTTCTGGGCTTTCACTGCGATGGTGTTGGCTTCAAAGGCCCTTGAGGCATTCATCATGTTCACCATTTCTTCCATAAGGTTCACGTTGGGCATGGTGACATAACCCTTTTCGTCCGCATCGGGGTTTCCCGGGTCATAGAGGCGTTCGCCGGTTGTGGGGTTG
>DATKLV010000010.1:0-5051 GCA_035542255.1 Desulfomonilia bacterium
TGGTCCCGCCGGTTCCGATGCCGGCAATGAAGTAATCCACCTGGCCGTCCGTGTCTTTCCAGATCTCTTCGGCTGTTGTTTTCCGGTGTATCTCAACGTTCGCAGGGTTCTTGAACTGCTGGGGTATGAAACTGTTCTTTATCTCACGTCCCAGTTGCTCGGCCTTTTCCACCGCCCCCTCCATGCCCTTTGACCCCTCGGTGAGGACGATCTCGGCCCCGAGGATTTCGAGGAGCTTGCGTCTTTCCATGCTCATGGTATCCGGCATGGTGAGGATCAGGCTGTACCCCTTGGCGGCTGCGACGAATGCCAGGCCGATGCCCGTGTTGCCGCTGGTGGGCTCTATGATGACCGTATCCCTGTTCAGAAGACCCTGCTTCTCGGCAGCCTCGATCATGGCAACACCGATCCGGTCCTTCACACTGGAAAGAGGGTTGAAGAACTCGCACTTGGCAAGGATGGCCGCATCGAGGTTTCGCGTTATGCGATTTATACGTACCAGGGGTGTGTTGCCCACTGTCTTGGTTATGTCGTCGTAGATCATGGCCCGTCCTTTCCGCTTGATCCGAGAATATGAATCGCGCCTGATGCCGTTCATCCATCTATTTTGATGGCTTGGGGATGGTTTTCGCTTCGCTCCACCCATCCTCCATCTCTCTCCTTGTTTACACCCATCAATCACCACGCGTTTTACCAAGAGCCTGATCGATGTCGGCAATAATGTCGTCGATGTGCTCGATACCGATGGAGAGCCTGATGAAATCGGGCGTGACCCCGGTGGCGAGCTGTTCCTCGGCTGATAACTGCTGATGCGTGGTTGTTGCCGGGTGTATGGCAAGCGTCTTCGCATCACCGATATTCGCCAGGTGGGATATGAGACTGAGTGAGTTGATGAATCTCTTCCCTGCCTCAGCCCCTCCCCTGATGCCGAAGCCGATGATCGCCCCCGCCCCCTTCCCCAGATAACGCTTGGCCTTTTTACATTCCGGACTTGATTTGAGGCCGGGGTAGTTGACCCATGCGACCTGCGAATGCTTTTCCAGGTGCTCTGCCACGGCAAGCGCGTTCTCCGAGTGCCTGGGCATCCTCAGATGGAGCGTCTCCAGACCCTGAAGGAACAGGAATGAATTGAAGGGCGACAGGGCCGGTCCAAGGTCGCGCAGCAGGGTTACCCGGGCCTTGACGATGTAGGCCTGGTTCCCCAGTGCATCGAAGAAATTCAACCCGTGGTAGCTGGGATCGGGTTCGGTGATCAGCGGGAACTTGCCGTTACCCCATGCGAACTTCCCCGAATCGACTATGATGCCGCCGATGGAGGTCCCGTGCCCGCCGATGAACTTCGTGGCCGAGTACACCGTGATATCCACACCGTAATAGAACGGCTTCAGAAGGTAGGGAGACACGGTATTGTCCAGGATAAAGGGAATGCCGCTATCATGGGCGACCTTTGCAATACCTTCCAAGTCGGCGACATCGAGCTTGGGGTTTCCGATGGACTCGGCGTACACGGCCTTGGTCTTCGGCGTGATGGCCTTCTTTATGCCGTCCAGGTCGTTCGACTTGACGAACTTCACTTCGATGCCCATACGCTTGAAGGTGTAGTGGAAGAGGGTGTAGGTGCCGCCGTAGAGGTTGTCGGCAGAGACGATCTCGTCCCCTGCCCTGGCGATGTTCATCAGGGCGAGCGTGATGGCCGACTGGCCGCTGGCAACCGCCAGTGCACCGATGCCCCCGTCCATGAGCGCGACCCTCTTTTCCAGGACATCGGTGGTGGGATTCATGAGCCGGGTGTAGATGTTGCCGGATTCTCTCAGACCAAAGAGGTTGGCCGCATGGTCCGTATCCTTGAACTGATACGATGTGGTCTGGTACAGGGGAACCGCCCTTGCCCCGGTAACAGGGTCCGGCTCCTGTCCGCCATGGAGTAACAGCGATTCCGCCTTCAACTGCGCATCGATCTTGCTCATGATATCACCCCTTTATTAGTATTTGAGAGTAGTCTCTGCTCACCGCTGTACACATCCGTCCGGTCACCCCTGACATTATTGTGGATCCTGAGTATCTCTATGCCGTCCATGACTCACGACCTGTATATGAGCATCCGCTGGATGCACTGCCTGGCCTTTGCCATGGTCTCACGGGGCAGCGTGATCTCGTTGCGCATCTCCTGAAGAGACCACAACACCTTTTCCAGGGTGGTGAGTTTCATGTTCGGGCACACGGCAATCTCCGAAGCCGGGTAAAAGGTCTTTTCGGGGTTATCGCGGCGCATCCTGTGGAGGATGCCCACCTCGGTGGCCACGATGAACTCCTTTTCCTTCATCTCCTGGGCGTACCAGCACATGCCCTCGGTTGACATGACCTTGTCGGAGAGCTTTCTCACGCCGGGCGTGCACTCGGGGTGCGCCAGGACGACGGCACGGGGATGCAGCTCCTTCTGGCGCAAGATATCCTCGGCAAGGATCCTGGCATGAGTGGGGCAGTACCCTTTCCAGGTTATAAGCTCACAGCCGGTCTCTCTCATCACATGATCCGCAAGGTACTGGTCAGGGACAAAGATGAGCTCTTCCTTGTCCTTCATGGCATCCTGGACGATGCTGACGGCGTTTGCCGAGGTGCAGCACAGGTCGCACTCGGCCTTCACCTCGGCAGTGGTGTTCACATAGCACAGGGCCTTTGCGCCGGGGTGTCCGGCCTTGAGCTCACGCAGCTGATCGGCATCGATCATGTCCGCCATGGGGCAGCCGGCATTGCTATCCGGGAGCAGGACCGTCTTCTGGGGGGACAGGATCTTGGCCGTCTCGGCCATGAAGTGGACGCCGCAGAACACTATCAGTTTAGCATCAGTGCCTGCCGCCTGGATGCTCAATCCCAGGGAGTCACCCACAAAGTCGGCGATATCCTGCACCTCGGGGAGCTGGTAGTTGTGCGCGAGTATGATTGCATTCTTTGCCCTCTTGAGCCTCTGGATTTCATCAACTATCCCCATTGTTTTTTATCTCTCTCTCTATTTCTTTCCATAGCCGTGGGTCTAGATCTGGTACATGATGTGCTTTTCACCCTTTTCCCTGCTCATCCTGACCAGGTCTTCAAGGGTGATGGAAACCAGGGTCTGGGATATCCTGTCGCTCACTATGGTCCAGAGATCGCGGCTCGCACAGGTGCCTGACCTTGGGCACGCAGATGCGTTCTTTACGCAATCGACTAGACAGGTATCTCCCTCCAGGACATCGACAATCTCCTTCAGGGTGATCTCGGAGGGCTTCTTGGCCAGGGTATATCCTCCGTGAGCCCCACGCGTGGAGTTGACGAACCCGGCCGCCTTCAGGGGAATGATGATGAGACTCAGATACTTTTCCGACATCTCCTCCTCCTTGGCGATATCCTTGAGATATACCGAGTTTCCGGTGTTATTCAGCGCCAGCTCAAGCATGAGCCTCACCCCGTAGCGTGACCGCGTTGACAGTTTCATATGCCGCCTTTTTATTTACTTTTATTTCTATTGATTAACTAGTATATCACCAGAGAGACTATTTTGTCAAGGAGTTCAAGATACATGTTCCTATTTCAAGTAAGGGATTCTTGATAAACAGGCGGCCTCCATTATCAAAGAAGGACGCACGAGAAAGAATTGAACAGAAGGTAACAAAGAAAAACACTTTTTAAAAGGAGGCATCCATGGGCACCTATTTCAATGACAACACCTTTTCCATCGGAAACACACCTCTGGTAAAGATCAACCGTCTGGCCAGAGGGCTCAATGCAACCATCCTGGCCAAGGTGGAGGGCCGCAACCCTGCCTATTCGGTCAAATGCCGCATCGGCGCCAACATGATCTGGGCTGCCGAGAATGACGGCTCCCTGAAACCCGGCATGGAGATCATCGAGCCCACGAGCGGAAATACGGGAATAGCCCTGGCATACGTTGCAGCTGCACGCGGGTACAAGCTGAACGTGACCATGCCCGAGACCATGTCCATCGAGCGCCGGAAAGTCCTTTCCATCTTCGGCGCGAATGTCATCCTCACCCCGGGTCCCCAGGGGATAAAAGGTGCCATTGCCGAGGCGGAGCGCATCGCAGCATCCGACCCGAAGTATTTCATGCCCCAGCAGTTCAAAAACCCTGCCAATCCTGAGATCCACTTCAAGACCACAGGACCCGAGGTTTGGGAACAGACCGGCGGCAAGATCGATGTGCTGGTTTCCGGCGTTGGCACCGGCGGAACGATCACCGGGGTATCCCGCTTTATAAAAAACATGAAGGGCAAAAAGATCATGAGCGTGGCGGTCGAACCTGTGGAGAGCCCGGTCATCTCGCAATACCTCGCAGGCCAGGAGATCAAGCCGGGGCCCCATAAGATTCAGGGCCTCGGCGCCGGCTTCATCCCTGATACGCTCGATCTTTCCCTGGTGGACCGGGTGGAGAAGGTCACCAGTGAAGAATCCATTACCTATGCCCGCAAACTGGCCCGGGATGAAGGCATTATCTCGGGGATAAGCTCCGGTGCGGCTATAGCAGCCGCCCTCAGGCTGGCAGCTATCAAGGAATCTGAGGGAAAAACCATAGTGGTCATCCTTCCCGATTCCGGAGAACGGTACTTGAGCAGCGTGCTCTTCGAAGGCCTGTTCGACGATGCCGGCCTCCCCAAGATCTGATACTGATAACAGGAATCCTGCACAACCTACAGGCAGTTCTAGCGAGCACTAAACGGCTGGACCCCTCACCCCAACCCTCTCCCCATGAAGTATGGGGAGAGGGGAATAAGCATAAAACATCATAATGAGGAATCCCCCTCTCCAACTTTCCGGGAGAGATGGCCAGGGTGAGGGTGTGATTTCTTTGATTTAGGTATTAATGCCTTCATACCGCATAATACTTTTTTTATAGTCCTGTAAGGGTCATGATACATATCAAGTAATGATGAGTGACCGCATGTCAGGGAACCATCTTAGTACCTTCCTTTATCCCCTTAAAAACAATCTTCCTTATGGATAAGGAATAAAATGACGAAGATATATAATACATCATGAATGGAATAGGGTTGGAAAAT
>DATKLV010000011.1:0-3066 GCA_035542255.1 Desulfomonilia bacterium
GATCTCTACAGCCAGGCACACCTCTTTTTAGCGGCCATAAGATTATATGAGCACCTCAACAATCAGCCTCCCTCACTGAAGGGGCTCTATGATCTCCTGCAGGTCGCGGAAGAGGAGCTTTCCCGCTTATCAAGGAAGCTCGAGGAAGCCGGGGCCATAGGTGTCATAATAAGCGGTGGAGAAGCCAGATTCACAGTACGTGATCATCTCAAGGTAGAAGAGTTCCCTCGGGAAGCTCAAACTCCCAAGATGGAAGAAGAGATCTCCCTGTTCAAGACAAAACAGGAATCACGTCTTAAGGAGATTGAGCAGTCTCTGGCGAAAAAGGGTGACAAGAGCGGTATCTTTTCCGAGCTGGAAAAGGCACTCAAGGACCCATCCTCACTCAAAAAGAAGAACCCTCTCGATTAATCAGCAAATCAAAGGGTTACATGTGCGGAAATTCCTGACTAAAAGGGGTTTTCCGAGCGCCTATTATGGTCTTGTATTTTACCGGTCTCTATTGTATAGGAACGCAACTTAATAAGGAATACGGAACGACGGATGGGGGGAAGGAAACCATGTATAACGTAGACGAAACTAAAAACGAACAGGAGACCACCACAGCGCAAAAGGAGGATCTCGGCGGCACCAAATCGGAAAACCACGAAACTGAGAGCACCAATTTTGAAGCCCTCTACGAGGGTACATTTGACAAGCGCATCACACCCGGTTCGGTAGTTACAGGGACGGTTGTCCAAATCGGCACCGACCACATCATGATCGATATCGGGAGAAAGATAGACGGGCAGGCACCCATAAGCGAGTTCATCGGCGATGATGGGGCTATTACTACTGCGGTCGGTCAGGATGTGGAGGTTCTTGTTGAAAGCATAAACGCTGCCAAGGGTGTTATCAGGCTGAGCAAGGAAAAGGCAAAGAGGCTGAAGATCTGGGACGATATCGTCAAGGCCTATCAGGACAATACCTATCTCAGAGGCAAGGTGACGGAGAGGATCAAGGGCGGACTCATTGTGGACATCGGTTTGCCGGCATTCCTGCCGAGCTCGCAGGCTACGGTCAATCCGGTAAGCGAGGCGGATCTTGAAAAGATGATCGGCCAGACAATTGATGTTGCCATTATCAAGTTCAATAGGAAGAAAAACAATGTGGTGGTAAGCCACCGCGAGGTCCTGGAAAAACAGAGGGACGAGAGCAAGAAGAGCCTGCTCACTACCTTGGCCAAGGGTGATGTGGTCAACGGCAAGGTCAAGAACATCATGAGCTACGGCGCATTCGTGGATATAGGCGGCATAGACGGGCTGCTCCACATTACCGACATGTCATGGGGCAAGCTCAAGGACCCCAAGGACAAGGTATCTTCCGGACAGGAGATTAAGGTCAAGGTGCTTGAATTCGACCCGACCACCGAGAAGATTTCGCTCGGCCTCAAGCAGCTCACGACTGACCCGTGGGAGGGGCTTGAATACCGGTATCCCATAGGAAAGAAGATCTCCGGTAAGGTCACCTCGGTAACAAATTATGGTGCGTTCGTAGAGGTTGAAGAAGGGGTTGAGGGCCTTGTCCACATCTCCGAGATGTTCTGGACCAAGAGGATGAGGCACCCTTCCTCGGTGCTTGAAGAAGGTCAGAATGTCGATGTCGTTGTCCTGGGTGTGGACCAGTCAAACCGGCGTATATCACTGGGGCTCAAGCAGACCATGCCCAACCCCTGGAGACAGATACAGGAATTCTATCCCGAAGGCACCGTGGTCGACGCAACAGTAAAGAACGTCACGGATTTCGGGCTGTTCGTGAGCGTGGATGATTCGATTGATGTTGACGGCCTCATCCACGTATCCGATCTCACCTGGGACCCGAAGATCAAGAACCCGAGGGAACTCCATAAAAAGGGTGACGTGATAAAGGCCAAGGTCCTGGCCATCGACCCGGAGAACGAGAAGTTTTCTCTGGGCATCAAACAGCTCCAGCCTGATCCATGGCATCAGATAGCCCTCGAACATCCCGTGGGAAGCATAATTAAGGGGAAGATCACCTCGCTGACCGATTTCGGAGCCTTTGTCGAGATCAAGCCGGGCATTGAAGGTATGATACATATATCCGAGGTCAGCAGCGATAAGATAGACTCATTGGCAGATGTTCTGGAAGTGGGTCAGGAAGTGGATGCAGTAGTCTTGAGGATCAGCCCGGAGAATAAGAAGATCGGGCTCTCCATAAAGGCCATCGATGAAGCGCACCATCGCAAGGCTGCCCCGGTTCAGGAAAGCAAGCCTTCAGACAACAAGGTGGGCACCAACCTGGGCGACCTGCTTAAAGGCCTGCGGGAGTCCAAACAGAAGAGCTGAAACACCGGTAATCAACAGGGGGGATGCTCAATAAACGGGCACCCCCGATATGTTCGGCTTCAGATGTAAAACAAAGCATAAGGTGTCAAGCTTGATGTTTAAGGAAATTCCTGAATACATAAAACCTGAAAAGTAACAGTTAGTTATATCGGATACAGGTCGCTGTATATTTTCGGAGCAGTGTCCTAAGCATATGGACAATGCAGATGTTCTTCTATATACTCAGCACGGGATATTAAGATGCCGCCGAAGCTGCATTTAATCAGGAGATCGAAACCGATAACGCCATGAAACGAAAAACAAAGTGGATTTTATTCATAGTGATCGCCATTGCTGCCATCGCATGGAGCGCAGGTGAGGTCAGGAACTCTTTGAAGCCTGCGGTCGGCATCATCGAAATAACAGGCGTGATCACCGACTCGATGCCCTACCTCGATACCATAAAGCAGTTCAAGGACGACGACAAGATAAAGGCGGTCGTGGTCCGGCTCGACAGTCCCGGCGGAAAGGTGGGGCCTTCCCAGGAGGTTTACAGTGCACTCCTCAAGCTCAGGAAGAAAAAGCCCGTCCTGGCGTCGTTCGGATCATTGGGTGCATCGGGTGCGTACTACATTGCCTGTTCCGCGGATACCATCTATGCACTTCCCGGGACCATGACAGGCAGCATCGGCGTCATTATGGAGTTCTTTGATGCGAGCGAGGGTCTCAAGCGGCTCGGTGT
>DATKLV010000012.1:0-5859 GCA_035542255.1 Desulfomonilia bacterium
TGATGCCCACAAGCTCATCGTAGCAGATCTTCACAAAATGCTGCTCCGGAGAGACCTTCAGTTTCTTGCCCCCATGGGTAATCTTGGTGTGAACTATCTCACCTAATGCCTTGTTTCTGACATTGTCGATGAACTCCTTGACCACATGGAATTCCACATCAGCTTCCAAGAGCGAGATTCGTATCTCTTTTATGGCGTCTTCGATGTGCTTTTCCTGGATGGTGACCTTGCCCTGAAAAATATTCTGGGCTTTTCGAAATCCATCAGAAATCAGCTCTAACATGCTCCCACTCCAAAATGTTCTGAACCAATCCTATGCTATCCAATATCCATTGCACCTGTCAATGCGGGTACGCCACAAAAAGGTATAAACTAATGGTTTCACCTATGACTAGCCTATCCTCGCTTCAAGGTCATCCACGAAATGAACCCACTGCTTTAACATTTAACAGCCCTCCATAGAGTCATTCCATGAGCTTTCTCAAGGATAGTATAGGAGGGAGAAACAGTGCCGAGCGGATAGTGGTAATATGTGTCACCTTAGGCAGGGGTTTTTTGCCTAATTCCATTTCTCAATCAAAGCGCTCTCCTTGATGGCTTCATCGATAGCCTTACCGGTGGTCGGGACACTTATCGAAGAACGCCCTGTCCTTGCCGGTAGTTTTGACGATCCAATCCACCTGCGCATCGGGAATATACGGCTTGCCGCACACGCTGCACTTGATCATGGTGAATTCTCTGCCCCATATCCTCCTGGTATCTTCCCTGTCTCTCATGGAGATGGATGCAGTTGGACAGGCATATGCACACGCACCGCACCCGATACAGGTATTGCTCGGTTTATTATAGGGTGTTCCGGGTGTCTTATCGCGGCTCCTTTGCAACATGGAGATAGCGCTGACTCCCACTACCTCTTCGCATACAGCCGCACAGAGACCGCATGAGATGCACTTGAATCGGTTCTGCTCATTTTCATCCTTGGAATAAGGGGATTCTACGATGCCGTATTTCTTTGCCATGTCCCTGATTACGTCGTTGTCAGGCACCCTCGACAGCAGAAGCTCGATCACGCCTTTGCGTATCCGTTTCACAAGCTCCGTGTCGGTCTTTATCTCAAGCCCTTTCCTCACCGGATAATTACAGGAGGTGACAAGCCTCATTCTGCCGTCCTGGTGAGCTTCCACCAGACATACGCGGCAGGAGCCGCCGCTCGCGGTAACTTCAGGATGATAGCACAAGGCCGGGATATGAATGCCGTTTTCCCGTGCTACGTCCAGAACGCTCTGATCCTTGACAGCTTCGAACTCCCGTCCGTTGATGATGATGGTGACGTTTTCCATGGCAGCTTCCTATTCGATCCTGACAGCATTGAAGTTACAGACGTCTTTGCAGACACCGCACCTGATGCACTGGGTCTCATCAATTACATGCGGCCGTTTGCGTTCGCCCATGATACATTCCTGGGGGCACTTTTTCGCACACAGCGTGCATCCCGTGCATGCCTCCTTGTCGATCCGGTAGGTGATCAGTTTTTTACATACACCGGCAGGGCACTTCTTGTCTCTGATATGGGCGATATACTCATCCTCGAAATACTTGATGGTGGAGAGCACCGGGTTCGCCGCCGAAGTCCCCAGTCCGCACAATGATGCGTAACTGAGCACATCGCAGAGTTCCTTCAACGCCGCAATATCGCCCTGACTCCCCTCACCGTCGGTGATGGCGCTCAAGATTCTCAACATCCTGGGTAGCCCGTCCCTGCAGGGAGCACACTTCCCGCATGACTCTTCCACGAGAAAGTGAATGAAATACTTGGCCACATCCACCATGCAGGTGTCCTCGTCCATGACTATGATACCGCCGGAGCCCATCATGGATCCGGCCTTGGTAAGGCTGTCAAAGTCGATGGGAAGGTCCGAGAGCGCCTTGGGGATACACCCGCCGGATGGTCCGCCGGTCTGCACGGCCTTGAAGCCTTTGCCATTCAGCACCCCGCCGCCGATCTTCTCCACGAGCTCTTTAATGGTGATGCCCATGGGCACCTCCACCAAGCCGGTGTTGTTCACCTTGCCCACCAGGGAGAATACCTTCGTGCCCTTGGAGCCTTTGGTGCCGAGCCCTGCATACCAATTGGCGCCTTTCAATATGATCATTGGAACATTATTCCAGGTCTCCACGTTGTTGAGCACCGAGGGTTTGTCGTAGAGACCTTTTTCAACAGAGCGGATATACTTTGCCCTGGGCTCGCCCACTTTGCCTTCCAGCGATCTCATGAGCGCCGAAGATTCACCGCAGACGAATGCGCCTCCGCCTCTGCTGATCTTTATATCGAAATCAAAGCCCGATCCCAGGATGTCCTTACCGAGGAAGCCCGCTTTCCTCGCTTCACCTATGGCAACCTGGAGGTTTTTTACGGCAAGGGGATATTCATCGCGCACGTAGATATAACCTGTGTGCGCGCCTACTGCATAACCGCCGATGATCACACCCTCCAGCACGGAATGCGGATCTCCTTCCATGATGGAACGGTCCATGAACGCACCCGGGTCTCCCTCGTCGCCGTTGCATATGACATAGCGGATATCCGATTGGACAGCCTTGCAGGAGCGCCATTTGGTCCCGGTGGGGAACCCGCCGCCTCCGCGCCCCCTCAGACCCGAGGCCTCGACTTCCTTTATGATGGCTTCTGCGTCCATGGTCAGCGCCTTGGCAAGACCCTTATAACCGTCAAACAGCAGGTAATCGTCAATGGATGTCGGGTCGATATGCCCGATATTACGGAGCGCTATGCGCTTCTGGAACTTATAGAAGGGTATGCTCTGGTACTGGGCGATCTTTTCTTTGGTGTTCACATCCGTATAGATGAGCCGCTCAATGACCTCATTATTCTTGATGCTTTTTTCCACGATCTCGGGGACATCTTTTGGAGCCACCCTCAGATAGAGGATATCGCTGGGACGAAGTGCGACCAGCGGGCCATTCTCGCAGTATCCATGGCAGCCGGTTGTTTTGAGCCCGATTTCCACATTCACCTTGAGCCCCCGCTGCTTGATCTCCTCGGCAAAGGCATCGGCCACTTCACGGGAGCCGTTCGCCTGGCAGCCCGTGCCGAAGCAAATCATGACTGAGGGGAGATCTGCGTTGTATGATGCCTTGAGTCTCTCTCTATATTGTTCCAGCTGCTCGAAAGACCTTATAGGTTCCATCTGCATTCACCTTCTACTTGTATTTGTTAAGGACATCCATGATCTTTGAGGGTCTCATGTGGCCGTAATAGTCCTCACCCACCACCACCACAGGGGCCATGGCGCATGCACCCAGGCAGTTCACGCTCTCGATGGAGTATTTCTTGTCATTTGTTGTATGGCTCTGGGACGTATCCAACTCCCTGTCAATGACCTCCATGATCTGTCCGGAACCTTTGAGGTGGCAGGCAGTACCCATGCAGACCTTGACCGTGTATTTACCTCTGGGCATCAGCGAAAGGGCCTTGTAGAAAGTCCCCATTGCATAGATCTTGCTTTCGGGGACATGCAGTCGATCGGAAAGCCTCTTCATTCCTTCTTCAGGAACATAGTGGAACTCCCGCTGAAAGTCCTGCATGATCGCCAGCAGCGATTCCTCTGATTTATCGTACCTGGAGATAATCTCGTCGACCATTTTGATATCTACAGCCATGGTTAAACCTCTTCACTCATTTTCACGAGCCTCTGATAGTCTCTGGTTACTGCTTCCTGAACCTGCTCGATTTCTTTGTCCATCAGGTGCCTGAACCTGCCTTGGCCGCTCAGGTACTCCTTGACAGAGATGATCCGCTTGGGCTGGTAGGTAAGCTTGTAGCTGCCGTTCACTACCTCATAGAGCGGGAACACACAGGAGTCCACGGCCAGCCTTCCGTACTTGATGGCATCGGCGGGCGCTATTCTCCATCCTGTGGGGCATACCGAGAGCACGTGGACATATGCCGGACCCGGGGTCTCGGTGGCCTTCTTTATCTTCTCCATGAGATCGAAGGGGAAGCTGGAGCATGCCGTAGCCACATACGGAATGTTATGCGCCACGGCTATCTTCGGCATGTTCTTCTTCTGGGTAGTCTGGCCTATGCTCTTTTTGCCTGCAGGGCTTGTGGTGGTGCTTGCCCCGAATGGTGTGGAGCTCGACCGCTGAATACCGGTATTCATGTAGGCTTCGTTGTCGTAACACACGTAGATCATGTCATGGCCGCGCTCGAGAGCACCCGAGAGAGAGCCCATGCCGATGTCGGCGGTTGCACCGTCACCGCCCATGGCCACGAAGTTGATCTTCTTTTGGGGCATCTTGCCCTTGCGCATCATGGCCTTCATGCCCCTCTCGCAACCGGAGATGACTGCAGCGGGGTTTTCAAAGGCGTTATGAATCCAGGGAACCTTCCAAGATGTGAGAGGGAGCGGCGAGGAAATGATCTCCATGCAGCCCGTTGCCATTGCTATGATAGTATCCCGACCCAGGGCTTTAACCACGTGGCGCACGGCCAGGGCCTCTGCACAACCCTGACACGCCCTGTGGCCCGAGGTGAAGTTCTCAGCCTTGTCGACCAGTCTTGCTGAAAAAACCGAGAATCGATCCATACCAGTCTCCTTATCCTCTCAACCCATAAAGGGTGAATCCATCTGTATGTCTGGAGGCAGCCTTTTTCTTGCCTTCCAGGATGATGTTCGTGAAATCCTTGCGGGAGACGTCTCTACCGGCAAGACCTGCAATATAGTTAATGATTGTCGGTGCACCTTTCTTCTTGTACAGTGCCGAGCGCAGCTCGAGCGCCACAGGGCCGCCGGGACCGCCGAAGCTGATGGCGCGGTCGATCACTACGAGATGCTTCTTGCCGAGCACTGCCTTGCGGAATTCTTCGAAGGGGAACGGCCTCCACAAACGGATCTTCACCAACCCGACCTTCTCGCCTTGGTCCCTCAGCGCATCCACCACCTCACTGGCCGTCTCTCCGTAGGAGCCCATGGTGACGATGCAGTATTCGGCATCATCCGCACGATAGGTCTCTACCGGCTTATAGTGCCTGCCGGTGAGCCTGCCCCACTCTTCCCATGCCTTGAGGATATGGGGATACGAGTTCACTACCCCCTTCTCCCTGTTCATCTGGGCCTCGGTATAGATCTCGGGCATGGCGAAACATCCCATTGAAACGGGTTTGTCCGGATGAAGCGCGTGCTTCATTTCGAACTTGGGCAGATATTGCTTGATGAGCTGGTCATCCTCATATTCTATGGGCTCGATCATGTGGGTGAGTATGAACCCGTCGAGATTTACGGCAACCGGCAGCATGACCTTGGGGTCTTCTGCAATCCTAAAGGCGCAGAATGTGTTGTCGTAGGCCTCCTGGCCGTTTTCCGTAAAGATGTGTATCCAACCCGCGTCTCTGACCATCATGACATCCGTGTGGTCGTTCCAGATGGAAAGGGGGCCGGACAACGAGCGGTTGGCCAGCGCCATGACCATGGGTAACCTCATAGCCGCAGCGATGAAAAAGATCTCGCTCATGAGCGCAAGCCCCTGGGAGCTCGTGGAGGTGAACGTCCGTGCGCCGACTGCGGCTGATCCGCAGCAGACGCTCATGGCTGAATGCTCGCTATCCACCGGGATGAACTCTGCGTCGAGCTCGCCCTCGGCCACGATGTCGGCAAGGTGCTCCACGATATGGGTCTGCGGTGTAATGGGATACGCGGCTATAACGTCCACATCCGCCTGTGCGACGGCTTCGGAGATGGCGATGGAAACCTCGATTCCTTTGCGTACCTTACCCATTTCTCACCCCTCCTCACTGACCATCTTGATGCAGCCGACCGGGCATTCCTTGGCGCAGATGCC
>DATKLV010000013.1:0-2877 GCA_035542255.1 Desulfomonilia bacterium
GGCGGCCCACTCCATAAAAGGCAGCTCGAAGTTTCTTGACCTCAATAACATCGGTGATCTCGCACATAAGATGGAGGACGTGCTCAACCTGATCCGCTCGGGGAAGCTCATCCCGTCCAGTGATGTAGCCGGCCCCCTGCTCATGGCCGCCGATATGTTGAAGAATATGCTTGAAAACGTTACTGCCAGCAATGATATGGACATATCAGAGCAACTGACCGACCTTCAGAAGATCCTCGATGGAGAAACAGCCACAAGCAACAGGCCCAAGAAATCCCCAAAGTCATATGTTACGAATGATCCGCTGGCTGTCTTCAAAATAGATGCAAGCTCTATTGCAGGCAAGCTGCAGTCATCCCAGGTCTATATCCTGACCATCGATTCGGCCATCGACGATGTAGACCACATTAAATCCGAACTCAAGAACCTCGGCGAGGTTATAGCCCAGAGGACCACCTCTGATGGAAAGCTTGCAACGCTCTTTGCTACTATCATGGAATCCGATATGCTCCCGCTCGCTCTGGGGGTAGGCAAGGAATCATTCATAGAAGTCAATGAATCCATGCTGAAGCAGAAGGCTACTCAGCCAAGGCCGGAACCCGCTGCAAGACCGTCAAAGAAGCCGGCACCGAAGGCTGTCAAGCCTCCAAGGCCTAAACCTGTTGTGCAGGAAGAGGAAGAAGAGATGGAATATCGTGTTGTTTCCTATGAGGAGCCCAGCGTAAAAGAGATGATCACCTCTCTCAAGGAGGATGTGGAGGCTGCAAAAAAGGAAGACAACACCTCTTTTATCACCTTCACACTCGACAATGAGGTCTATGCCGTACCTATCCAGACAATCGAGGAGATTATCGGCCTGCAGGAAATCAGCCTTCTGCCCAATGTTCCTGACTTCATCAAGGGGGTCATTAATCTGCGTGGTGAGATCGTGCCCATCATGGATCTCAGGCTCAAGTTCGGGCTCGAATCGAAAGAATACACCCCATTCACCGTATTCCTCATTGTGAGGGTGGATGAGCGGCTCATGGGCATGGTGGTTGACAATGTGGCGGATGTACTTGTTATAGAGCCGTCGAAGGTCCAGAAAAAACCCTCGTTCTCGGCCAGGATATCCACAGACTTCATCGATGGTGTCTACAAGGACTCGCAGGAGGACCTGGTGATCCTGGTGGATGTCCCCGCACTTATCAAACCCGAAGAATGGGACCGGGCCTATATCTGACGAAAATCAGATCAACTCTTCTTGGGCATGGTGAATGAGTAGATGAGCAGGCCAACCATACCCGCCGAGATCCAGGCATCTGCCATATTAAATGTCGGCCACCGGTATCGGCCGATGTGAAAAAGCAGAAAATCCACCACCTCATTGAACATGAGCCTGTCTGTAAGGTTCCCTAGCGCCCCGGCAATGATCAGGCTGAAGACCGCCTTGAGCAGCCAGGATTCATCGCTTGTCCGCCAGAAAATGATGAACATCGCACCGCATGCGATTACAGTAATGGCAACGAAAAACAAGGTGCGGTATCTTTCGGGCAGGTTCTGCAGCATGCCGAAGGCCGCTCCGGTGTTCCTTGCGTGAACGATGTCAAAGAAACCAGGGATAACCGTGAATCCGCTTCCGATCTCAATATGGGTGTAGATCAGCCATTTGGTCAATCTATCTATGAGATAGCATGGAAGCGTCAGGAGACATATCCACGCCGCCAACGTCTTTGTGTTCATGCATGCACCTTTCCTGTCATCCCACTGATGCTGCTCACCGTAATTTAAAGTGGTCTTAAATACACAAGAGCACACTTCACCAGGGACATGCAATGTGAAAGAGCGAGATCTAAAAGCTTCCATATATCCAAAATCCCGCACAAGACCTCAAGTTGTTGTGGTAAAAGTCCGAATAAGTAATTTGGTAGGGGAAGAGCATTTAAAAGCACCCTGCGGTTAACATATTCAGATTATAAAAGGAAAAAGATTAGTTATTTTTGGCATTGCAGGATATGCCGTTTTCATTATCGAGTCAGGAGTTATGGGATACAATATATTACTAGTGGATGATTCAAATGTGGTAAAGGCGGTTCTCATGAGGATCCTTGCCGGATCTGCCCTGACCATCAATAAGGTATTCGAAGCAGCAAACGGCGTCGAAGCATTGAAGACATTGAATGCAAATACCATCAACCTGGTGATCACCGATATCAATATGCCCGTTATGGACGGATTCGAACTGATCGAAAGGATGCATCTGGATATGATGCTCAAGAATATCCCGGTCATCGTCATCTCAACCGAGGGCAGTCTCACCAGGCTCTCGTTTCTCGAAGAAATGGGCATAAAGGGTTATGTTCGCAAACCATTCGTTGCCGACGATATTCTATCAATCGTAACCGACACGTTAAGGAAATGAATATGGCTGACAATCCCAATGAAAATCTTAAAGAAGCACTGGGACATGTACTCGTCTCCATGGTGTCCATGTCACCACATCCGGCCCAGGCCCAGGAAATGCCTGAGATGAAGGGAGATGCGCTCAACGTACGCATTGAATACTCCGGCAAACACGCAGGCGAACTCGGTTTGATTATGGAGCAATCTCTTGCTGCGAAGATTGCAGCCCGTATCCTTGGTTTGGGAACTCCGGGTGAAGTTCTCGACGACATGATCGAAGATGCGGTACGTGAGCTTATCAATGTAATGTGCGGTCATTTTGTCACCCTTATGTATGGTTACACGCCTATACTAAAAGTTTCTCTACCCAAGGTGTTCCGTCTCGGAAGCGCTGCATGCAATGTGCTGCTGACAAACCCCAATGTCTGCACATTCATGGTTGAAGATTCTCCCTTGATAGGACAAGTACGGGTTCGATAAAGCTTCGATCATCTC
>DATKLV010000014.1:0-4483 GCA_035542255.1 Desulfomonilia bacterium
CAGGGAGCCACAGGGAAAGCAAGCTTACTTCTGCCCTGATGGGCATGTACAAAGCTATGGATGACGCTTCGACATAACACGGCAATGACCTGATGCGCTCAATGATCGTCTTCTCGTGACGCTCCCGCTCATCCTCGGCTACTGCTTGCCGCCTTGCAAGCATCGCTCTGCGTAATTCCGACTTGCTTTTCATATTCCCCCATTCACCAAGGAATGGGTGGAAGGATAAGATTTCGCCATGGAACCCTACAGGTTAACACCGATACAGAAGTGACCTGGGACAGTGTTGCTTATAATCGCCTTGCGCCTACAACCCGGTTTCCCTATCAGCGGGAAACCCCTTAACCACTTGATCTTGGGCGATGTCCCATATCAGCACTGCTCGGGAGCTGCTCTTTTCACATCCAGGGGTCTGCCTCATACACCTCATCTTGTTGCCTTGTCGATATGCTCTATCAACTCATCTATCTTCTGGGTCACGGTACTTTTATAAATCTCCAGTTCCTGACGTGTCTTTGCCACATCATCTGCCATGTTCAACATGACCATTGCCACCAGTTCCGTGGTCGTCACTGCAGCGCCTCTCTGTTGAATATCAATAACCTTTTCATTGATATATCTCGACAATGACTGAATGTGGCTGCTATTACCCCCGGCCTTTACCTTATATTCCTGCCCGAGTATCTGTATGGTTACTGTATTGTGCAAAATCTTACAATGCTTCCACGCACTTTATCAGGTGTGCCACCTTCTGTTTGACTTCTTCTTTTTCTCCCAAGAGATTTTCCATCTCCCGCGTTAACCCTCTTGCCTCTTCCTCCTTTTCTCTAAGCTTTATGGTCAAATCTTCATTGGTTTTCTTCAGCTTATTCACTGTATCGACCAATTCGTATATCTTTTGCTCCAGAACTTCGAGTATATCCAATAGATAGTCTCCTTCCATTGTTCCATGGAATTATACATCTATGCTGCCTATCAAAGTCAAGATACTTATTCACACTTACCTATAAATATAGGAACATATCCACAAGAGGACAACCCATGTATTCGGAAGATATTGTTGTTTTTCTTAACTCGGATGAAATTACATCCATTGAATATTCACACATGACGCACTCGCGACCGATATGATAAGAAGATTTTTACAAGGGAGGTGAAATATGGAGAGACCCTACCTGGAATCGCTCTATGAAATGGGCCGATATCTGAACGAAGCCGAGGATATTCCGGCCATATTCGATACCGTGGTGAACAACCTGCCCAAGGTCCTGGATGCCAAGTACTGCTCGCTCTTTACAGTAAACCCAACGTCCGGGGATCTGGAAATCAAGGCGCATAACCATCTCGATATCGGTCAGGACCCCTTCATCTCTATCGGTGCCCAGCGGGAAAGCATCATGAACCTTGCCCTTGCCCGCAACAGCTCGCTCATCATTAAGGACATCGAAGAAGAGATCGGTATGCCGAACAAGGAAAAGTATACGACCAAGTCATTCATGTGCATACTCATCAGGCAGAAGGAGAAGGTGCTCGGCGTCCTTAACCTGGCGGACAAGCCATCCGGCGGTTTCACCAAGGACGACATGCTCATCGCATCCATCATCTGCGATCTGTTAGGTGCGTTCCTGGCTCGAATAGACTACTCTTCGTTATAAGGCGGCGCATATGAGCTTCACCTGCGGGATCGTAGGCCTGCCCAATGCAGGGAAATCAACCCTTTTCAATCTCATCACCAGGGCGAATGCCCCTGCAGAGAGCTACCCGTTCTGTACCATCGATCCCAACATAGGCATCGTGAGTGTTCCCGATGAAAACCTCCAGTCCATTGCCCGGATCATCAAACCCGAGAAGATCACGCCCACGACGTTGAAGCTCTTCGATATCGCCGGGCTCGTCAAAGGCGCCTACAAGGGCGAAGGCCTGGGCAACCAGTTCCTGGGACAGATCAGGGGAGTGGATGCCATTATCCACGTGGTCAGGTGTTTCCAGGACCCGAACGTCAGCCATGTCTACACCGACATCAACCCAGTCACCGACATGGAGATCATCCTCACCGAGCTGGTCATGGCTGACCTGGAGCTAGTCCAGAAGCAACTCGAGAACCTTAAGAAAGGCCTCAGGCTCGGGAAGAAGGATATCACCGCAGGCGAGATGGAGCATCTGGAGACCATGCAGGATGAGCTCACCAGGGGAAATTGCATCATCGATACGGACATTTCCTTTAATCAGACCGAGATGAAGGCCCTGGGCCTCCTGACTGCCAAACCCTATGTCATCGTGGCCAATGTCGGCGAGGAAGATCTCACAAAAGGCTCTGTCCACCTCGATAATCTCAAGGCCTGGGGAGAGAAGAAAGGCAAGATGGTGGTTCCCATCTGCTCGAAGTTCGAACTCGAAGCCTCCGAACTGGATGAGGCGGAACGAAGGGAATTCCTGGATTCCATCGGCATCGAACGGTCCGGCACCGAAGCACTCATCAGCACATGCTACGAGCTGCTGGATCTCATAACCTTCTACACCCCGGTCGGCAAAGAGCTGCGGGCCTGGACGCTTAAGAAAGGCGGTAGTGCATACGAGGCGGCAGGGCTCATCCACACCGACATACAGAAGGGCTTCATCAAGGCTGACATCATATCCCTCGAAGAATTCGAGAAATACGGTGGGCTACATGGTGCACGCGATGCCGGTGCCGTACTCATCGAAGGCAAGGAATACATCCTGCGCAACAATGACATTGTGGTGATCCATTTCAGATAGGGCACCATCTCTGATTGAATTTATCCCAGTTATTTCATATAAGAAGGGAGTAATCCCGTTTCAGTAAATCCATCAATCCACGGGGTGGCCTATGCTCGATCAAAGGGTATTATCACAAATTTATCTCGGAGGCATGCTTCCCGCAAGGGAGGCCCTTACTGCCGAGGAACCTGGGGCTTCTTCCTATGCGGGGCAATGGAAGGGAAGGATCCGGTTTGCAGCCGGCTTCACAGGCCCAGGTGCGATGTAGTTTTCTCCGAATCCAGGGTGAAAGTCGAGCCCGGGGCAAAGGGGCCATGCGACATCTTCCTCTTCTGCCCGACAGGCACCATGTTGAATGCCCTCTTCTCGGGCAAGGGGCTCAGTATCCCGATTCCGCTTAAAGGCATTACAAAGATCAAAGGCTTGATGGTATTTTCACGCCTGGCCAAGCATATGGAAAAGGTGCTCGACGGAATACCCGGCAGGATATAGAGCAGACACTTTATGTGGCCGAAACCGCCTTCAAGATTGTGAAAGAGAAATTTGGAGATTAGAATCAAAGTCTCATGTCAGCGACGAACTATAGCATTAATCTCAGATTCTGCTGTTGATAGTGATCTTATGGTTACACAAAAGGTGCGCATCTTGCTAAACACATAAATACTCTGTCACCCTTAGCCAAAGGCGAAGGGTCTCAAAAGATAGATTCTTCGCTGCGCTCCTAATGAACTTCTTTTTAATTCCTCAAAATCAAATGATTATAAAAGATGTTTCTGTAATAATGTATAATATCATTCCCTGGATGATATGAAACAGAACTATGTCGAATTGAATTATTGCATGGCTGAAAGGATGCATTGTGCCGTGCGAATGCGTGAACATCCGAACTAAAAACATCACCCCCTCACCCCGGCCCTCTCCCCCTGACAGGCAAAGGGGTGAGGGGTCCCAATGAAGTAATCCCTCCTGTTATTTTGTCAGGACCGGTTTGAGCTGCAAAACAATGCAGTGTACCAACAGCTTGTTCGTTTGCAGAAAATAATTATAGGTGGGCCCGTCACCATATTTGTAAGGGATAAGTTTAATCCTGCCTTCAAAAACCGTCCCCGGTTTCGATGCATGGAATAAATCCGCTAAGCTTTTACCGGTATAATCATTCTCGGAGATGCCCACAAGCCGCTTATCAGGCGTATAGAATCTGAATAGTATTTGCGGTAGTTCCTCACCTTCCTTGAGAGATTTCTTCAACGTATCCTGAGGATAACAACTCATCGACAATTCGTTGTCATCTCCTGTATCTCCTTTTACCAGCCGGCACTTATCATCGCTGTTGATCATGAGGCCGGAGTTAAACATGACATTCATGGAGGTGAATGCCTTCTCCAACTTCTGCTTTACACAGATAGCACAGGGGTCCACCGACGCTTCGGCGAGCAATCTGAGGGCGTCATCGGGAAGATCCAGTGCATAGGCATAGGTCGTAACCAAGGCCGGCATTAAAACAAGCATCAGGAATATGCGTTTCATCATTCACCTCAGTTTGAAATCACTGCTTTTCCAAGTAACTATTGATAAAACCATTGATCGATGATTCATATACGGCCATCGAATCGATAAAACCCCGGTTATGGGAACCCTTGATCTCTAAAAAAGCCTTTGGCCCTCTGATTGAATCGTACAGGTATTCTCCATACCGAAAAGGGATCATCTCATCGTCAGGACTGTGGATGACGAGCACAGGGAC
>DATKLV010000015.1:0-5914 GCA_035542255.1 Desulfomonilia bacterium
CGTTTCCGACTGGCTTGCGGATGCGGGCGGCACCGTGATGTTTTCTGAGACCACTGAAATGATCGGAACGGCCCATATCCTCTCGCGCAGGGCAAAGACCCCTGATGTGGGACGGATGATCGTACAGATAATCGAAGCTGCGGAAAAACGCACCCGGGACATCATGGGGCCGCTTGCCTCCTATGTGATCGCGCCCGGCAACATGGACGGCGGCATGAGCTCCATCCAGGAGAAGTCGCTTGGTTGTATCTGCAAGGCGGGAAGCCGTTCCATAAATGAGGTGGTGGAATATGGCAGTAGCCCGGCAGGTAAGGGTCTCGTCATTTTGGACGGCCCGGGTTACGACATGGAGTCCATGGCCGGACTCGGTGCGGCGGGCTGCCAGCTCATAATCTTCACCACCGGACGGGGGACACCCTGTGGTTTTCCCATTGTGCCGGTCATCAAGGTGTCGAGCACGAGCAGGCTTTTCCTCGCCATGGAGGATGACATCGATGTGAATGCCGGCACCGTTCTGGAAGGGCTGAGCCTGGAACGGGCGGCGGATGAAATCATCGACCTGGCCATAGACGTGATGAACGGCAGGAAATCCAAAGCGGAGCTGAACCGCCAGGGAGGTATCCTGTGTCTCTATGCCACCACCCCTGCTTTCTGATTATAGGAAGTGAATTTTTTTAAGATGTGGAGTAAAATGTTATCTGTTTCCCGGCACGCTCACTTGGGGGATCAGAGGTAAGCGTGGGAAGGTGAACGGTCTTACGTTTACTTGACAGGTAATAGAGAGCAACTCTATTCCATTATAAAATGCATGGAGGAAACATGGCTGGAAAATACATCACAACAGGTAGGCATCCTGTCATGAAGAAACTGATCGGGCGTAGGTCGTTCCTGAAAAAGATGACAGCACTCCTTGGAGGCATAACCTTCCTGAACTGGGGGTTGTTCCCAGTGAGAAGCCTGGGAAATACAGCCGGCAACCAGGAGAAGCTCATCTTCATAGCCATTGATGCACTCCACCCGAGATACTTCGAGCTCGATGCCAGGGGGATGCCTGGCGGGAGCGACGGGAACTGGCTGATGCCCAACATCAGAGCCTTCCTGAAAAGATCGTTATGGTACCGGAATGCAAAGACCTTTCTCCCTGCAGCTACGGACATGAACCACCTCAATGTCCTGGCCGGGACATCCTCCGGCCAGACCGGGATCATCAGCGTATGGGCCCAGCCCACTGGCTGGAACGAGAACGGTGAAGCGGTCATACAACGCACCAGCATGTCTTTTGCAAGGGACGACAAAGGCAGGCCCGTGGACACCCTCTTCCATGCCTTGAAGCGGCGCAGGCCGAACTCAAAGACGCTTCTCATCACCGGCAAGGAATGGGTGGGGGAGATGTTCCGCGATAATCCTGCGGGCTCCGGCATCGATATCCTGGTGACCGGTATGAACCATCCTGACTATCTTACAAATCCGCACAGGGAAAGTTTCGCCCACCCCGCCACGGACAAGGATGCCGGCTGTGACCCCGTATCGACGCACCTTGACTTTTTTGGTTGGTCCATGAGGTCGAGCGATGTCATGACTAGGCTCTACACCGGCCAGGGGAGCCTCCTTACCTGGCAGATGGAGCATTTTCCAAGCCATTTTCCACATGACAGTTGGATAGTGGATTCGACCCTTGAGATATTCAGGCGCGAAAATCCCGACATGGCCTACATACTTCTGGCCCAGTGCGACGATGCAGGGCACTGCATCGGGAGTGCCTGGGATCCCTCTGAATTCATAGAGGCTGTTCCTCCATATGAACCGCCTGCTGGGTGTGAGAACAAGCCCGAATACCAGCTCGTCAGCAGCAGGAACAAGCTCCTCTTCAGAGAGGCGGCGCTCAATGTAATCCGCGATGTGGACTTCCAGTTCGGACGTCTCATGGACGGCCTGGAAAAACAGGGGGTGCTTGCTCGCTCCCGGGTTATCCTCTTGAGCGATCACTCGGCAGAGAATCACCTCTATACCGAGGATTTCCTGTCCACGGACTGCATGGGGATTCTCGAGAACGCCGGTATCGTGGAGAAGAGGGGTGCCCTGGAAAAGAAGATCGTGTACGCCTTCAGCGTGAGCAGCTACGGGGTTCTGTACTGGCGTACCGACAAGGACAGGGTTGCAAAGGCAAAAGCAGTACTGTCTGCCCACAGGGCCTTGAACCCGCAGACCGGTGCGATGGAGTGCCCATGGTGGGTGCTTGACCGGGCCGACATGAAGAACGGCATCGAGGGGGTGTGTCTGCCCGGAGAGCTTTACCACAAATATTATGTGGATAGTGACCAGGAAAAAACGCTGATCTGGCCGGACATCATTGTCCTTGCCAAAAACGGCTGGCAGATCCCGGTCTACAACGGACAGATCCCCAACGTCGGCATCAAGGCACCAACATGGTCCCCTCCATGGCGGGTATACAACGGGGGTCACGGTTCGGTGGATACCCTTCCGATCACCGCAGCTGTTATGATTCCCGGCGGCAAGACAGGCATACATGACAGGCCCATACGCATTGCCGACCTCGGTGTCACTGCCGCATCGCTCTTCGGGTTGGAGCTGAAGAGCACAACCATCGGCATGGATTTGAGCAGGGACCTCCTTTGAGATCTTTGCACAACCTTCAGAATGTCATTGCGAGTATCGCAAATCGGGCTGCGCTCGACATTATCCATGGAATGAACTCCATTCCGGTTTATAAAGGATTTCCGGGACCCCTCACCCCGACCCTCTCCCCATGGAAAACGGGGAGAGGGGATTAAAGCATCAAGAATCATTTAAGGATCCCCCCTCTCCGCCTGTCAGGGGGAGAGGGCCGGGGTGAGGTGGTGATGTTTTCAGTTTCATGAATGGGAAAAAGAATAGGTAGAGCTCTCTCATTTCCCCACAGCCGGCTGCGAAGGCTGGATCGCCTGCGGCCCCTCGCAAAGACCTTTCGAGTCGGGATCCATCAGAATGAGTAGGATGTGGTCAAAGAACCGAATATCTGTCCCTTGTCCTGTTTCTCGAATTCCTTTGTCCGATAGACCTGGGCGAAGGTGAGCTTCCACTTTCCACAGGTCAATCCGAACCCTGCAAAGAGGTTTGCGACAAGAGGTTCCTTCTCAACGCTCTGAGAGTACCGGAAGGTGTTGCCGTCAAGGGAGATGTTTCTGAGCACTGCATAGTTATCGAAACCTGCGAAGAGATATGCCCCGAGGTCCTTGTCTCGCGATCGATTATCAGAGCCGTCCCTGCTGACAGGGGCCTTGCGTTCAACCCCGGGACCTATAAGGTACGTGCCGTAGTCGTTGGGAATATGACGACCGACACGCACCTCGGAGCCCAAGTTGACGGCGGTAAACCCATTTCCCAGTGCAAGACCGGTGCGGGGTATTATATCGTACACCAGCCTGTCAGTGAGATCGCCGCTGGTTATTCTCCATCTACGGTCTAGGTAGATGTTCACTATCGGCTCATCATGAAGCTGATTGACCCATCCCCGGGGCTCATAGTATCTGAAAATCTTATGGGCCAGTTTCTGGGCCTGGCCCGCATATGAGTGCGGCCCGACGATACCGATATCGAGTTCGAAAGTATCCATCTTCACCCCGTTTCTCCCATGGAGACCCAGGGCAAGGTAGGAGATTC
The DNA here is from genome assembly GCA_035542255.1 of Desulfomonilia bacterium. Taxonomy (GTDB): domain Bacteria; phylum Desulfobacterota; class Desulfomonilia; order UBA1062; family UBA1062; genus MWEI01. Next base: position 3,661 of record DATKLV010000015.1, read on the forward strand.
CTGCAAACGGCCGGTCATCCTTTTGTGGTTCCGTATCCACTTTGTCTTTTGGTGTGTACATGATCTGGCCCAACGAGATGGAATAGTCGTGCAGGAGGCCGGGGTCATTCATGAAGGGGAGATACTGAATGCAGGATTTGACCCATTGAGCCATTGTCCCTTCATTGTCCGATGTGGAGAGGTCGGGGGATATCCATGTGAGCCTGACACCGCTTGAATACCATTGATCCATCCTGTCCGTGATGTCGTTCTCGATGGAGAGCGTGATTCCGCTTGCATCATGAATCGGACTGTCTTGTGCATGCGCACATGAGGCACTCAGAATGATCAGCATGTATATGATTATTTGTCCCATCATCGATGCACGGGCGCAAGAGACTGAATTTTTCGTTCCCATCTACCTTCCAGGCGACAGTCTTTCCCGATCCTTTTCGTATCCGTGGGATGCCTTGATTCATCTTCATTCATATATCGGTACTTTTTCCCTGCGTCGATGAGAAAATAAGTTGATTTCTGAGTTCCTCAATCATATAACGTACTGTTTGCAATCTTTGGGTGAGCTCATGACAGAAGGGAAGAGTAATAAACCACATCCATGCATGACCTGCGGGGCATGCTGTGCATACTTCAGGGCGTCTTTCTACTGGGCCGAGGCGGATGATGCAACCCCCGGAGGGGTACCTGCGGATATGACCAGGAAACTGAACGAATTCCGTAGGTCCATGCTCGGCACGGATGGTACGAAGCCCAGGTGTATAGCCCTTAAGGGAGAGATCGGTAAATCGGTATCCTGCTGCATTTACGGGAGGCGCTCTTCGGTATGCCGGGCATTCGATCCTGCCTGGGAAAATGGCGATCCCAATGAAAGGTGCGACAAGGCAAGGGAGGCGTGGGGATTGGCCCCCCTGAAACCCGAGGACTGGCGCAATGGATAATCAACGATATATTGGGAAAATGCTTCGCCCTGTTCCCCTGTTCAATAGGTAGCAGGGTTATTATAATAATCCTATAGCAGATGAAGTGAGCACAAAGACGATGAAGATCCTTATCGTGGATGATTAGCTGATCAGCAGGATGAATAATGTGCCCCTGGAGTCACGGGTGAAGGTTTTTATGGTGACTGCAAATACGGACAGAGACACAATTATTTCCTGTATCAGGAGCGGCTGTAATGACTATATAATGAAACCGTTTTCCAAAAAGACCGTTGTTAAGAAGCTCCTGGAGAATGGGCTTATATTCGATGACGGAAATCTCGAAATGGATGATGCAGAATCACAACCCAAGAAACAAATAGTTGATAATGACTGAAAAATACAGAAACAACGTGGTGAATATTAATAAATTCAGCATAGGTATGACATCTGCAATCGTTACTAGCATGGGGTTGATTGCTGGATTGGCCCATGGAAGCAATACGAGAACAAGTATCATTGCAGGTCTGTTGATTTTCGCCATTGCCGATAATGTTTCCGATTCGCTTGGCATACATATTTATAAAGAATCGGAAGGGGCCAGCAAACAGGAGATCAGCTCATCCACGTTGGGCAACTTTTTCATGAGACTCATTCTGGCCCTTACCTTTGTAGTCATTGTCCTGCTGTTGCCTACGAATGTCGCCTTCATCATTTCCTCATTGTGGGGCCTGGTTCTCCTGACAATAATGAGTTACCTTATAGCAAGAGCCAAGAAGACGAATCCTTTCCGAGAGGTCGTCTATCATCTGGTGATTGCCGTGATGGTCATCATAGGGAGCAAACTTCTAGGAAACTTTATTACCGATCATCTGTCTCGATAAAACAGGAAGGGTCTTCGGCAAGGAAATCACCGTTTAAGGCCATGGCCCGTCCCCTGCAGCCGCCGCAGATGGTGCGGTAACGGCACCGGCCGCATTTGCCTTTCAGTGTGTTCTCCCGGTTTCTCAGCGACAGGAATACTTCGCTTTCCTGCCATATTTGATCAAAAGGCTTCTGCCTGACATTCCCTGCATTGATCTCCACAAACGGGCAGGGCCGGACATCGCCGTTGGCCTTCATATAAACGAAACCTCTTCCTGCGGCACAACCGTAAAAAACCTCTTTGGCCATTTTCAGCCACAATCCGTTCCTCAGACCTTTAAGCTCCATGAGATACGGCCAGTACTGGGGGCATGACACCCACGGAGTGGAAGGGGATGCGGGCCAGCATGAGCCAGCCTCTGATCGTTGTCTTATAGTTCACCGATATGTTCATCGTGCTGTTCATCCGGATGATC
>DATKLV010000016.1:0-4544 GCA_035542255.1 Desulfomonilia bacterium
TCCCTAAGAGCATGTTCGATCCGGTCAGGCCAATGACCGCCACCATAGCCGCCGAGATGGGTGAGGCGGTTATGGGCAGCCTGCATTACCATGCCCTTTTCGCCATCGGACTCATCCTTTTCCTGATAACGCTGGGTGTCAATATCGTTGCGGAGATCATCAGCAGGCGGTACCGATTAAAGCTTGGGCTGGGCAGATGATGACGCAAGACAACATGACCGACAGTTTCGGAAATACTAGTGCCCAAAGGGTTTTGGGAAAGCGGAAGCTCATAAGGGCAAGTGATGTTACGCAGGTAATCGGATTCATTTTCCTCTTCCTCTGCATACTATTCATGCTCTTCTTCCTCGGATCTATCATCTACTTCATCACCGCGCGCGGGATATCCGCAATATCCTGGGAATTCCTCACAGATATTCCCAGGAGTGCCATGACTAAAGGCGGTGTGGCCCCTGCCATTGTAGGGACATTCTACCTCACCATCGGTGCCATTTCATTTGCCCTGCCGCTGGGGCTCGCGTGCGCCATCTATCTCTGCGAGTACAGCACGAGCAGTGTGGCAGTTAATATCATACGTCTCTCCATCAACAACCTGGCTGGCGTCCCGTCCGTGGTGTTCGGCCTCTTCGGGTTTGCGGTCTTCGTAAAGATATTCGGCTTTGGGGTAAGCCTGCTGTCGGGCAGCCTGACACTCGGCATCATGGCCCTGCCGGGCATCATCTCCGCCTCGCAGGAAGCGATCCTGGCCGTGCCGCAATCGTTCAAAGAGGCCTCCCTCGCCCTGGGCGCCACCCACTGGCAGACCATCAAGAAGGTTACCCTGCCCACAGCCCTGCCCGGGATACTCACCGGTGTCATCTTGAATATAGGGAGGGTTGCCGGTGAAACGGCGCCCATTCTGTTCACTGCTGCGACTTTTTATATGCGGGGCTACCCCAATTCCCTCTTGTCAGAGGTCATGGCCCTGCCCTACCACATCTATGCACTCATGACCGAAGGCACACACCCGGAAGTCCAGACGGTAATAGCATACGGCTGCTCGCTCATCCTGCTGGCACTGGTACTCGCCATCTCAGCCTTAGCCATTATCCTGAGACAACGACAAAGGATCACCTATGGTTCCTGAAGTAAAGATCAGCGCGAAGAATATCAATTTTTATTACGGCAAAACCCATGCCCTGAAAAACATATCCCTGGATATATACCGGAACAACGTCACTGCGCTCATCGGCCCTTCCGGATGCGGAAAATCCACATTCATAAGGCTCCTGAACCGCATGAACGACCTCATCCACGGAACCCGTATCGAGGGTCAGATCGCTATGGACGGCCTTGACATCAACCACCCGAAGACGGATGTCGTGGACCTGCGTCGAAAGGTCGGCATGGTCTTCCAGAAGCCGAACCCGTTCCCCAAGAGCATATTCGACAACATGGCCTATGGTCTTTTGATCAACGGCATCAAGAACAAGTCATTCATCGAGCAAAGGGTGATCAAGTCCCTCAAACACGCAGTAGTTTATGAGGACGTGAAGGAACGCCTCCATGACAGTGCGCTCATGCTTTCAGGAGGACAGCAGCAACGTCTCTGCATAGCCAGGTGCCTGGTGGTGGAGCCCGAGGTAATCCTGTTCGACGAGCCGTGTGCAAGCCTCGACCCTATCTCCACCAGGAAGATTGAAGAGTTGATCTTAGAGCTTAAAAAAGACTATACTATCGTCATTGTCACACACAACATGCAACAGGCTGCCCGCATCTCGGACTACACTGCATTCATGTACCTGGGCGAACTTGTCGAATACGATAGAACAGAAAAGATATTCACCGTACCCAGAGAAAAGATGACGGAAGAATACCTGAGCGGCAAGTTCGGGTAAGGAGACTCAATGTTAGAGGAAGCCAAGCTGATAATTCTGAAAAAGGAGCTCATGGAATTCGCCACGTTGGCGGAGGACATGGTTGATAAGAGCATTCTGGGTCTTATAGATCGCAAATCCGATATCCTCAATGAGGTGATCCATGGCGAGGAACCCAAGGCGAACGCCTTCGAGATCGACCTCGATGAAAAGTGCGTAAGCATCATCGCCCAGCACCAGCCTGCAGGCAAGTCTCTCCGCACAATACTCATGGTGCTGCACATCAACTCCACGCTTGAGCGTGTGGGCGACCATGCAGTAACCATCGCCGAGAGCGGCCTCTTCCTTATAGATCGCCCTCCGGTCAAGTCCCTCATCGACATCCCCAGGATGGCCGATGTAGTTAAGTCCATGATATCGGACAGCATCACCTCCTTCATCAATGAGGACTCGGACCTCGCCCGCAGCGTATGCGAGCGCGACAACGTCGTGGACGGGCTCAGAACCCAGATCATCAGGGAGCTCATCACCTTCATGACATCGGACCCCACTACCATAGAAAGGGCACTCCAGATCATGAAGATCGCGAGTAATATGGAGCGTGTTGCAGACCTCACAACGAACATCTGCGAGGACGTGATCTACATGGTAAATGGGCAGGTGATAAAACACCACAAGGACAGCTTATACATATAATCAGCATGTTCATGATTTGGTGACCGGAGAAAACAAAAACAATCACTCCTTTCTGAACTTAATGCCGCTCCAAGATTTATTATCACATGACTAATTAAACCCTGTCTTCAAAAACGTGAAAGGTGAGGGAGGAGCCCGTTACGGTACTCTTTCCTGTATAAAGGAAGACGGCGGTCCATACGGCCTGGAGTGCGAGGAGCACAAAAGGATTCCATAGAGATGTGATACCCTCGGCAATATTCACCTGCAATTTTGCCGAATCCATGCCGTTCAGGATCGCTGCCGTGACGACGGCATAGGCTGTTCCTATGACTGACATCTTCTGATATGCTGAGACCTTTCCCTCGCCCCGGTAGTCGGCTCTCAATGTTTCCGAATATGCCCGCCAGAGCTGAGTGACGATCATGGACAACAGAAAGGCGCTCATGACTCTCCCCAGGAGGAAAAGACCTGTGCTTATGAGACCTGCAAGGGAGCAGACAATAACCGTGAGGGCCTGCACCGGTAAAACAGGGACACCATCCAGGCCTTTTGTGTAAGCTATTTTCTTGGTTTTTCCCGTGAAGATGAAATTGACACGATCGAATACGCCCCTTGTCCATGGCCTGCACTCGCTCAAGGGTTTGCCGAAGCAACATCCGAAGCTGATGCATGCAAACCTCCCCAACCCCTCACCGAAAGCATAGGCAATGGCCAGGGCAGCCAGGACCGCCACAGGGTCGACCCTTCTTTCGAAGAGCCCCGACCATCTGAGGACCATGATCGCCCATGGGGCCATAACGATGCCCACAAAGGTCGCCCCGCCCACGGTAAAACCATGGAGTTTGCCTTCCACCACTATGGTTATGAGGCGTGAAGCAAGCATGCATGAGGGAAGCATGAAGACCACCAGGAGCATTATGGAATAAGCAGGCAGAGAGATTGCCCTGAGGAGACAATAGAGAAGACCGACCGCAAAGGCCGTGGACGTGGCGAAGAAGAACCCGTACCAGGTGAGGTTAATCCCTTCCCACGAATCCCCTGCCTTCATAACCGGCACGGATGCCATGAACTGCCAGCGTTCCTTGGGCAGGCGGGTAAACCCCCACCAGGAGAAAACGACAAGAAAAGTAACGAGAATAGACAGGAATCCGATCTCATACATATGAACATCCCTTATGTGGCATGCGCAATCCCCGACCTCACCATGACTTCAGTCTCCACAAGTGTCCTGCCAAGTCCGGCAGAGTACCTGCTCCGGATGTCTCTGTGCTGATTCTTCAGGAGATCATCGTAAAAAGACACCCTGCCCTTCTGGAACAGGAGAACCACGGTGGAGCTGCCGGGTCGGAAAAGGCTCTTGGGCCGACCTCTGTGTATGTGCATGCCCTTTGTCGCTTCCCGGGGGTCATCGTAGTGCTCATCCGAGTATGCCTGCACGATATCTCCCACCATCATGGCGGCAACTTCTATCATGGCTACAAGTCCTGCGCCCGTACCCTCTTTGCAATCGGTGTCGATGATGGTGACAACCCGGTAGTTCTTGGAATAAGGCCCTGCAAGACGAATAACCGCCGCAGGGTTGCAGGGGGCATACCTGCCTTCCATGGCATAGAAATCAACTACCTCGCCCGATACTGGACAATGGTTGTAATGATATTTGTCCGGGGTAAGCCTGAACACGGCATAATCCCCCCCTGCAAAGGCACTGATCCATTCCCTGTTCCAGGACCCGAGAAGCTCAACAAGGTCGAAAAATTTTTCCTTTATGAAAAGGGCATCGGCCTCATCGAAAGACCCGGGAAGCATCCTGGAATCCGCAGGGGAAACAATGATCCCCGGATCATCGGGCATGGGCCTCTTATCCCAATACCTTATCCGCCGCTCGAAGATCTTGCGGGGCGTATCCAGGCTCATCGGGTCGTCATAACACTCTTCCAGATCGATACCGTTTTCCTTCATGAACCCCTCGAGCCCGGAAAGCTTGGAACCTATCAGGGCATCAAAGTTCAG
>DATKLV010000017.1:0-4420 GCA_035542255.1 Desulfomonilia bacterium
CATCATCCAGGATTACCGCATCAGGCTTGTACGATGAGTACCAGGGCTGACCTGCCGCCGATGGGTCCGCATGTTCTCCGATAAAGGCGGGCATATAGCGGTTTGCCTTTTCAACCTTCTTGAGGGTATCCTGGAGGTGCCTATACTGTTCAGGGGAATACTCGGTAAGTTTCAACATGAAGAGATTCTTCAAGCTCATTACGGAATCCCTGACCTCCAGGGACCTAGTCCATGTGGACCCGTCATCGGATGACGTCTCCTTCACAGGTCCGCGGACGGGCCTACCCATGGATGAGCCGATAGTTATAGTTGCAGTCTCCTCTATACCGCAGGCCGTCTCTGTCATGTAGATATATTTCCTCTCCTTGAGCCCCATCTTCTGGATTAGAAAATTGGCTACCCCTATCTGGTCGCCGAACCTGATGACGGGCAGCAACGTCACATCCTTTCCATGCACCGGATAATCCTTAAGAGAGAAGCTAAAGATCACCTCAAGGTTTCTGGAGGTGTCCATCATATTATCAGGCTTGATGATCAGCGTGTCCAGGTCCGCTCCCGGCAGTACCTTGCGGAGCATCTTCTCGAAATAGATTTTCCTTTCTTCTTCCGTAATCATGGAAAAATATCCGCGGTAGGCATTGTCGTTGATGCCCTCAAGGGTAAGCGTGGTTGTGGCATGCAGTGTCTCATCCGTATCGAGCCTGCCGGAGGTATTAATATGAGCCATATTCTTCTCCGGAGGAATAATCGGGCTGGTAAGCAAGGTCTCTCCATGGGGTGAGGCTACGAGATAGCTCTGGTTACCTAGATATGCCGGGAACAGCTCCTTGGTATTCTCATTTGTGGGGTCCATGAGTTGGTAGGAACCATCCTTATTCTTCACACAGACAATGGCATGGTTGAAATACGGTTGAGGAACCTCGGGGTCTTTTTTCGGTCCGTTCATGATGAGCACGGGATAGGCTTCGAATCCGGCGAGTCTCAGCATGGCTACCAGGAGGGCGGCCTTGTCCCGGCATACACCTGCTTTAAGGTCGCAGGTCATCGACACATTGTGTGGTTCATACCCAGGGGCTTCCGTCTCGGTCGTAATCCCCATGTAGCGGACATTCTGGGACACCCAGGAAAAGATGGCTTCTATGGTTTTTTGTCGGTCTCTCTTCCCCTTCACCATGGAATTTATTACCTTTTTCATCTCAGGACTGACCTGGTCAAGGTGCGGCTTGGACAGGTTCCAGTACCACCGGGAGATAGTTTTCCAATCAGGTATTGTGCTTACCAGCAAGCGCTGGGCCTGCGTATGCAGAGGGGGCATCGAAGGTTCCAGGAAGGCCCTGGGTACATCCCTGGCAATCCACTGGTATACGATTTCATCTCCTTCCGCTTTCTTCGAGAAATTGATAGTGCCCGTTATCTCATTCTTGAGTGCAATGCTCTTCAGCGGTTTGGACCCAGGGGCTACCACGGTAAAACTCGATTGCTTGATGGGGTCTGTATCCTCGAAGGTGACATAGTCGCTCCACTCGCCCGGCATGCGTGTTTTCACATATTCGTCCCGTGTTATGAAGTGTACGGTATCACCCGGACTGAGCTCCGGTATGCTTACCTGGAGAACCTTTTCATGGGGGTCGTAGATGTTAGACGCCATTTGCGAGGAGTCAACCATCACCCGGCCGTTTTTCTCGACATCCACCTGCCGGGACGTTCCATCAGGAGCTATGACCTCAACGAGTGTGAATTTCGTGTTGTTGTACGATACATTAAAGCTTGAGGTGAGTGTGCGGTAACGCCGCTTTCCTTTTTCCGTCAGTATCTTGATGCAGTCTTCAAACCATTCAACATAGGTCCCGTCCTGGCGATATTTCACCCAGGTACTCTGATCAACTATCGCGACATCCGCATCAGGGTATTTATCGCTCGTGACCGTTTTGGCCAGCTCTAAGACTTCCTGTTTGTCAAGAGCGGCCCATTCACGTGAGAAGAGGTCGTTCGTGTAAGCGAAGAAGAATACCAGTATCGATATAACCAAAAAATTGAAGTAAGACTTTTTCAGCATTTCAGGGACATCCCCCTCCCTCGGGAATGTTGGGTTGGTCTCATCCTAAATGTCCTTTTCATGTGTTAATCAATAATAGAACTGATCACAAAATACCTTCCCTGTAAACAATAATAGGATGCAATAATAGGATGCTATTGACTTAACGGTAACTAATGCTATTATTAATCGCATGACAATGGATAGATCTTTATGTGCCATTTGTGCCTGGAGAGGTGACTGCAACAAGAAGTTCATGCAGGGTAACGGTGTCCACTGTCCCGATTACACGAGAGATCTCACCATTCGGGCAAAGGCCGAGGAGAAGAAAGAGGACAAAAAGCCGAAGGAAAAAAAGGGCAAGAAGAAGTCAGGAGACATTCATCTCCTTTAATAGGTGTGGATGGCCTCATCTTCGGTTTTTTAGACTCTGTCATCTAGGACCTCGTTGCGGGGAGAACATCTCTTTCGTTTTATTTCGTTCAATTCCCAAAATATTCAATTACCTGTCTGCAAGTCAATACAGGCCTAAGCGCCGGCTTTTTGTACACCTTTGATTCATACTGACCGACCCTGACTTGTTCCGTCGTAGTGAGCTTGATTTAGAAACGGAATTGAACTCTCACCTGGCCTTTTGGTGCTGCAAGCTCGCCTTGATGAAATCCCTGAACAGGGGATGGGGCTGCATAGGCTTTGACTTGAATTCGGGATGAAACTGGCATCCTAGGAACCAGGGGTGATCCGGCAGCTCGATGATTTCTACGAGTGCAGTCTCGGGGTTCCGGCCGCTGATGATGAGACCGCCTTGGGTGAGCTGCTTCTCGTATGCCGGATTGAACTCGTATCGGTGCCGGTGCCGCTCCGAGATCTCTTGCGATCCGTAGGCACGCATGGCGTTCGTATCGGGTTCTATAGTGCAACGGTATGCACCCAGCCTCATGGTCCCGCCCTTGCGGGTGATATTTTTCTGACCGGGCAGGAAATCGATCACCGGTGCTGCTGTTTTCTGGTCGAATTCCGTGCTGTTTGCGGTTTTCAGGCCGCAGACATTCCGGGCAAACTCGGTCACGGCAAGCTGCATGCCAAGACATATGCCGAAGAAGGGACTTTTTCTCGTCCTTGCATATCTGGCAGCAAGGATCTTTCCCTCGGTACCCCGCTCTCCGAACCCGCCCGGTATGAGTATCCCGTGGATATCTGCAAAGTACGACGACAAATCATCTTTTCCGATGAGTTCATCCGCATCCACAAAGATCCTGTTCACCTTCGTGTTGTTGAATATCCCTCCATGCTCGAGGGCCTCGTTCAGACTTTTATAGGAGTCGGTGAGTTTCACGTACTTGCCCACCACTGCAATGTTCACCTCATCGGTTCTCTTCTGGATCCTCTCGATCAGTTGCTCCCATCCCTGCATCCGCGGCTCTCTGGTCCACATGTTGAGATATTCGATGATCCTGTCGTCGAGTCCTTCGCGGTGGAACCCTATGGGCACCTTATAGATGCTGTCCACGTCTATGGCGTTGATCACCGCATTCTTTTCCACGTTGCAGAAGAGAGCGATCTTCTCCTTGAGGTCGTTGCTCAGCATCTTTTCCGACCGGCACAGGAGAATCTGCGGTTGGATACCGATCTCCCTGAGCTTCTGGACCGAGTGCTGGGTGGGTTTTGACTTGAGCTCGCCGGCCGTGGCGATATAAGGCACGAGGGTAAGGTGGATATAGAGCACGTTGGCCTTTCCCATGTCGAACCCGAACTGGCGGATGGCCTCCAGGAACGGCAGGGATTCAATGTCGCCCACTGTTCCGCCGATCTCTACAATGGCTATATCGTTGCCCACTGCAGCATTTTTGATCCGCTCCTTGATCTCATCGGTGATGTGGGGGATTACCTGCACCGTCTTGCCCAGATACTCGCCGTTCCGCTCTTTCTGGATCACCGAGTCATAGATCTTACCGGTGGTGAAGTTGTTCTTCGCCGTCAAAGTGCTGGACGTGAACCGCTCATAATGGCCGAGATCCAAGTCGGTCTCAGCCCCGTCATCGGTTACGAAGACCTCGCCGTGCTGAAAAGGGCTCATGGTGCCCGGGTCGACATTGATGTAAGGGTCGAGCTTGATGTTACAGACCTTAAGTCCCCTGGCCTCCATGATGGCGCCGATGGATGCCGCTGCTAGGCCTTTTCCGAGGGAAGACAGTACTCCACCGGTGATAAAAATATACTTGGTGGACTTGTTTGTGGCCATGAGCTGCACCTAATCTATTCTATAGAATGCATGGTGTCAAGGATGTTGCCGAAGTAATTTTCCATGGCTATTAAGGTCTTAAGATACTTTTATCAATAGTAATCCTGAAGTGCGTTTACCTTAAGCTGACAGTGCTGGAGAGA
>DATKLV010000018.1:0-2826 GCA_035542255.1 Desulfomonilia bacterium
TGGAATTCGTGGATACCCTTCCCCGCCACATCGACGGCAAGATGCGAAAGAAGGAGATCGAGGACCGGTTTTGGCAGGGCATTGAGCGAAGGGGGTAGCACCCTATAATCCGGGTCATGATTACTATTAAGTTGTTATTTAGTTGAGTTTTTCACCATTTCTGATAAGAGGGTAAACAAGTTGAAAGTACTACGTATGTTATTCGTTTTGCTTGCGATAACATGCTTACAAATCAGCTTAAATGTAAAATAACCGACGGGGAGAAATGCATGGGAGAAAGAGGAAGAAAGCCCCTTGAGCTGCGAAAGAATGACCCGAATGGCAAATTGGTGAAAAGGAACTACTACATCGAAGAGCGACATGCAAAAGCGCTTACCGTACTCTCCGCCTTAACAGGGAAAGAGCTCTCACTTTTGGTAAATGAAGCCATAGGAGAGCTGGTTAAAAAATACCAACCCAAGACCGATATTGATTTACTTCGTTTAAAGGCCATCCAGAGAGAGGATTAACCTGTTTTTTTAAAACGTTCCGTATGTGATGTGATGTGTGTCTCTTGGTATTTAAATATATTTATTGTTATTTCCGGTTAATGCTCATGCTCCATTGAAGCTCGCATGATTTGTTCCAAGACGGTAACGCTTTCTTTGAGATCCTGCGAACTGCCCGTGAGCATCTCTGAAAGAACGGTATTCAGCTCACCCAAATCTCTGGTCCGTGTGATGGCTTCATTAATGCATTTGATACCTGCACTCTGTTCTTGGCAGATTCTTGATATATGGGATATCTTAGCAATAACGCCTGACATTTGATCGATGATTGCCGGGAAGAATTCGGATGTTTCGGAGATGAATCCCACGCTTCGCTTCGTTGCAGTAGTGTTCTTACTCACTGTTTGCTGGATGTCCCGGGACGACTGTGCGGTTTTACGGGCAAGGTTTCGGATTTCTTCAACTATCACCCAAAAATCAGTCCCTGCTGCGCCGGCTCTTTCTGCAGCTACTGATGCACTCAGGGCCAGCAAGTTAACCTGGAATGCAATTTCATTCATGGTGCCTTCTAACCCTTCCACCTGGTTGCTTGATACACCTATATCTCTGATGGAATCATTCAACCTGTCGATGAGGCTCAAATGTCTGAGCATTGTTTCATTGAAGGCCTTAAGGGCAGACTCAACATCTAGGGCATCTTTGGCATTATCACCGATTGTCATGACCATTTCTTCCAGAGCCTTTGTAGTCTCCAGTGTCGCATCGTTAAGATCCCTGGTGCATGAGTCCAGTTCATAACTTCTGGATTCAAGCTCTTGCGATATTTTGGTGATTTTATCTAATGAATGCAACACGCCATCCCTATCCATGTCTTTTCCGGCGTATTCTCTTGACCGGATAACCCCATGAGATGCAGCCCTACTCTCATCACTGCTTGGTGTTCCAACGCCTCCGCTGAGGTCCGGGGATACTCTGATCTCTTTCCCATGATCCTCCACAGGGATAGCGGGGCCTTTGAATCGCCTCAGGAAAAGAATTGCTGTGATCATAGTGATAATATAAAGGGCCACTCCGATAAGGATTGACTTCAGCAAGTCCAGTTTAAGATGCTCATTTATGGAACTGATATCTATATCAGCCCCGATTAAATAGGCCTTGCCGGAAGTCATAATCACCGGGACAATGACAGAGCGGAAATCGCCAGACTTGTCGTGTGATTCTACAAATAAAATTCTATGGTCTTTCAATGCCTGTCTAAGGACAGATGTGTTATCTTCATATACGGTATAAAAAGGATCAACCCTTCCGTTCTCAAGATCCCCGTCTGTGGCGCTCGTTGAGGTGAACACAATTTTATTATCTGATTCCATCATTGTGTAGAGATAGGAGATGCCGGCATACATCGCATATTGTGAAAGCCTGCGAACATAGAACAGATACTCTTGAGGGGAAACAGAGGTCTGTGAGTTAATCCTGCTGTGATAACCCTCGGGGAGGATGAATCTTACCGCGTGGGCGCTGGTGAGGAGCCTTTTGTTGATATCCTTCATCGCCAGGGCCCTCTGGTCGTAGTAGGAAGTGTACGTGAATATGAAAATCGCGATGATGTTGAAAAATGCCACAATCAGGAGGACCTTAGTCCGGAAAGACAGTCCCCTTTTTATCTGTGATTGTTTGTTCTCACCATGCCCGTCAAGCATTGAATCGAGATTCACCCCCTTGTCCCTCGCCGTGGTTCCATCTCATTAATATCGGACAACGACATGCCTTTTCATAAGCTCGGGGAACATGAACCCCCCATGAGAACAATCGAAAAGGTTTAGAAACTTTAAAATGCATGCACCTGCAGTATTCTTTTACCATGATGACAGAAGAAAATCCTACCCAATTGCAATGGACACCCCTTTTCTCTTGTGGCACGATAACACAAAATGTAACATCGGGTTGAATATGTCGGAACTCGTAAGATTCGGAGTATCGCTTGAAGAAAGCCTGCTTGAGAAGTTTGACCGCCTTATAAAAAAAAGGGGGTACGCCACACGCTCCGAGGCTTTGCGCGACCTCATACGCAAGGAACTTGTCAAGAATGAATGGGAGGAAGACCAGGAGGTGGCAGGAACCATCACCTTCATCTACGATCATCATAAGCGGGGTCTTTCGAGCCAGCTCACCGACACGCAGCACGATTATCAGGATACCATCATCTCAACCCAACACATCCACCTCGACCATCACAACTGTCTGGAGATCGTTGCGGTAAGGGGCAAGGCGCATGATGTGCAGAAACTCGCCGATGCACTGCGGTCAGTGAAAGGCGTGCGTCACGGTGCCCTGAGCA
>DATKLV010000019.1:0-7395 GCA_035542255.1 Desulfomonilia bacterium
CCTCCAGGCATTCCTAAGGCCGCTTGATACCTATGAAGCGGCGGGGGTCCTGTTTTTTGCCTGTTTCTGCAGCATCCTGGGCGCCCTGCTCGCCATCAAGAGGAGCATCGATGCTTAGGGGGCTCCTCACGGTGCTTCTGATCGTGATCCTCATGCCCTCGTTTCTCCCTGCCAAGAATGAAACCAGCAGGATCAAGGAACTCGGCAAAAAGGTCAAGGCCATCGATATGAAACGTCACTCTGAGGAGGAGAGAATCCAGGAAATCGACAAGAATATATCAGCCATGCAGGGGGAGATAGCCGCGGTCAGGAAGGAAGCCAAGGCAATCAATGAAAAGATAGCCCTGCAACAGAAAAAGATACAATACTTCCAAAAGGCCCTTTTCCAATCACAGGGTATGCTGAGACGGAAATGGATCGCCCTGTACAAGGGCACCTATCTGGATATGGTGAATGTAATGTATACCCATGCCGAGTATTCGGGATATATCGATGCGATCATCACGAAGAACAAAGATGAGCTCATAGGCTTCCGTCAGACGCACCAACAGCTGATAGATGCCAAGGAGCGGCTCGACGAAGCGTCCAGGGCACAGAAGGAGAACCTGAACGTACTCCAGGGCAAGATCGCCTCTCTCAATAGAGAACATGATAAAAAGGCGGTATTGCTGGCATCTCTGCGTAAAGAGAAGCGGTCTTATCAGGAAGAGATACAGCGTCTTCTCAAGGAACTGCAGGCCCGTAAAAAGGAACTTCCGAACAAAGGCATGGCCAAAAGGATGGGAGATCTTCCCTGGCCTGTTGAGGGAAAGATTGTCCGCAGCTTCGGTATATCGCGGGAGCAGGGGTATGCTCAGATTTCCCACGGGGTAGATATCGAGACGGAGGAAGGGGCGCCGGTGAAGACTATCCATGCAGGCAGGATAGTATTCTATGATTGGGTGACGAACTTCGGCAATACCATGATCATCGACCATGGGGGAGGGCTTTATTCCGTTTACGGCCACCTCCAGAAGCCGCTTAAATCGACGGGAGAATCAGTGGAAGCGCGTCAGGATGTGGCTCTGGCGGGACAGAGCGGAGATGTTCTGAGACCGACCCTCCACTTTGAGATCCGTTATAAGGATAAACCCCAAGACCCGGTCAGATGGCTCTCCAAGAAATAGTGGATATTTAAACCTCATGTCGGGTATGCTATAAGACGGTGCTGTGAGAGAAAGCTTTTTAGCTTATAAGAAAGGGTATGTATGAGAAATGCTAAAGGAAAAATCAGAGGTTTTTTGGCTGCCGCATTGATAGGCTTCTTCCTTCTGCAGCATACGGACACGCTCAATGCCGAGCCTGCAAATATCTTTCCGGAGCTCCAGAAGTTCACCGACTGTCTGGACCTGATCCAGAAGAACTATGTTGATGAAGTTAAGCCTGAAACTCTCATCGAAGGCGCCATCAAGGGAATGGTTTCGGTCCTTGATCCTCATTCAGCGTACCTCACCAAAGAGGATTACAAGGAGATGCAGATAAGTACGACAGGGTCTTTCGGCGGTCTCGGCATAGAGATAGGTCTGCGGGACAACCAGCTCACCGTCATCACCCCCATTGAAGGGACGCCGGCTTTCAAGGCCGGTATCCACCCCGGCGATAAGATCCTCAAGATCGATAATGCCTTTACCAATGAGATGACTTTGGAGGAGGCTGTGAAGCTTCTGAGGGGACCCAAGGGCTCCAAGGTGATTCTCACCATCCTCCATGAGGCCCAGGAAAAAGCCATCGAAGTGACCATTGTTCGTGCCATGATCCATATCGAGAGCGTGATCTCCCAGATAATCGAACCGGGTTACGGCTACATCAAGGTCCGGAACTTCCAGGTGGATACCTCGGAGGCCGTGAGGAAGGCGATGCAGAAGATGGCGCCTTCGCTGAAAGGGTTGATCCTCGACCTCAGGTATGACCCGGGCGGACTGCTGGATCAGGCCATTGCCGTGAGCGATCTGTTCCTGAGTGAGGGAAAGATCGTCTATACGGACGGCCGGAAGCCCGAAGACCGCACTGAATATATCGCCCATAAAGAAGGGACCTTCGAGGGCTTCCCCATGGTGGTGCTGATCAACGGAGGCACTGCGAGCGCTGCGGAGATCGTGTCCGGAGCCCTGCAGGACAACAAGAGGGCCGTCATCATCGGGGTGAGGAGCTTCGGCAAGGCATCGGTCCAGACCATACGGCCCTTGAGCGACGGATCGGCATTGAAGCTCACGGTAGCCAGATACTACACTCCCTTGGGGAGGTCGATCCAGGCAAAAGGCATAGAGCCTGATGTGATTGTGGAACAGCGGGTCCTGGTCAAAGAAGATTCAAAGACGCAGACCTTTATCCGTGAAAAGGACCTCAAATCTCACCTGGAGCCGGCAGGGGCGGAGCCGACCGATACGGGCGAGAGCACGACAGGGCCTGTAAACCTGGAGGGTGACTACCAGCTCAAATATGGTCTCGACATGCTCAAGACATGGGAGGTGTTTCACCGCATCAAGAAGGCAGCATGACAAGAAAGAGAAGAAAGAGAAGCACTAATACAATCCTCATCACTGCCGTCATCAGTGCCCTCATCGCTGCGATCCTCATTGTGACAGGCATTATCCTCCTGACCGAGAAGGCTCACAAGCCACGGGAAAAAGAGGAGGCACCCGGCCGCGTCACGATAACCAAACCGCTCGTTGAAGGAGAGGAACTCCTCATCAAGGGGTGCCTGTTCGACCTCGGCATCCCGAAGGATCATGTCCGGATCAAGGGCAGGACCGTCGAGGTGTCTCTTTCCAAAGCCCCTGTTCCCTCAAGCATCGAGGAGGCCTTTGCCGCCATGAACGAAGTCAAGGGTGTGGAGATCAGAACGCCCGAGCCTTCAAGGCTCACGCTCATCATCAATGAAAAAGAGTGGAACATCTATTTCCGCGTATCAAAGGCCCCTGAAAGGAAAATGGAAAAGGTCGCCATAATCATCGATGATATGGGTCAGGACATGGATGTCACCCGCAGGCTTTGTGCCATTGATGCAAACCTCACCTTCTCGGTCCTTCCTTATGAGACCCATACAGAACAGGTGGCCCTGTACCTCCATAAGCAGGGGAAAGAAGTGTTGCTCCATCTGCCCATGGAAGGAAACGGCAAGAATCCCGGTCTGGGGGCCATCTACCATGATACGAATCCCGAAGAGGCCAGGAAGATCCTGAAGGAATCCCTGGAGAAGGTTCCCATGGCGGACGGGGTGAACAACCATATGGGATCCGTGGTCACGCAGAATGAAGCCATCATGAAGGCCTTGTTTGCCGACATCAAGGATCATGGTCTTTTTTTCATTGACAGCCTCACGACAGGGAAATCGATATGTGCGTCGGTTGCAACCGAGATGAACCTTCCCTTCCAGGTCAGGGACGTATTCCTAGATAACGAGCAGTCATACCCGTACATAGCACGGCAGTTGGACGAGCTCGTCACCATTGCCAGGCGGCATGGCCAGGCTATCGCGATATGCCATCCTCACCCTGTTACCGTCGAGGTGCTGGTCCATGAGGTGCCCCGTCTGAATGAGAAGGGGATCGAGGTGGTAAGGGCCTCCAGGCTCATTCACGGCCGCTTCTAGCCTTAAGAGCGTGAGATATGCTGCCTTGATTGACTCGGATGTATGCTTTAGGCTATAGAAGAAGGCGGTTTAAGGGTTTAAGAACATGAAGCAGTGGTTTGTGGTACAGACGAATCCCAAGGAAGACAACATTGCCTGCCTTGTTCTCTCACAGAACGGCATCAGCATCTATCAGCCGTTCATGGAAAAGTACGTGTTTCATGCCAGGAAAAAGACCCTGAAGCGATACCCGCTCTTCCCCAACTATATCTTTGTGTACATAAACCCCACTGAAGAGGACTTTCACAAGATCCGATGGAGCAGGGGAGTACGCAGGATCCTTCTCGACAACTACCAGCCGATAGCCATTGAAGAGGAGTTCATCAACTCGTTGCAGACACTCCAGGACAAAGACAGTGGTATCATCAAGAAGCCTGTGGAGTTCGCCCCGGGTGACATGGTTCGAATCAAGTCGGGCCCCATGAAGGATCTCTACGGCATCTTCGAGGAGTGGGGCTCGGACGAGGGCAGGGTAAAAATCCTGATACAGATGGTCAACAACCGGGCAAAGGTGGTCATGCACTCCTCTCTCATCGAAAAGGCATGATCATGAGGAGGGCCCCATACACAAGATCTACGGCAACTCAAAGACCCTGAAGGCCTCCGATGAAAAGGCCATCGAGCGGCTGTACAGGAGGAAGATTCCCGCAACCGTTGTCGTTACTCACGATCTTTGCACCGAGCTCAGCCGTCTTTCCCATGAAGTAGGCATCCAGGTCGGGCTGCTTATCAACAGGGCGGGGGCCGTAGAATATGTGATCGCAGGCAATGCGTCGGGCATATCCATTCCCAAGCTGCACCGGATGAGGACTCATCCCGGCAGGCTCCAGGGCCTCAGGCTCATACACACCCATTTGAGAGACGGCCGTCTCACGTCCGAGGATCTTACCGATCTGGCCAAGCTTCGGCTCGATATGGTCTATGCCATCGAGGTCTCGGCCGATGGAAGACCCGGTCTTGCTCATGGCGCGCATTTGATCCCTGAGCAGGGTTCGTCCTTGTGGAAACTGCTCGACCCCGTCCCCACGTATGACATAGATATCAGATTCGATCTTTTTATCAGAGATCTGGAAGATGACATCACCAGGAAACAGACTGCTCTCGTTGCCGGCGCCCATGAAGACCGGGCCATCCTTGTGGTGGTCACTGCCGCGATCAATGAGGCGACAAAGGACATCATAACCGAGTTTCAGGCCCTTGCCCGGGCGTCAGAGGTCACCGTGGTGGATACGGTCGTGCAGAGGCGGCCGAAGCCCGACCCGAGGTACGTTGTGGGCAAAGGCAAGGTGGCCGACCTCTATATCCTGGCTTTGGCAAAGGACGCAAACCTTCTCATCTTCGACCACGAGCTCACCCCTTCCCAGGCCCGCTCCATAGCCGAGATCGCGGATATGCGCGTGATCGACCGCACGCAGCTCATCCTCGACATCTTTGCACGCAGGGCAAGGAGCAGAGAAGGAAAGATCCAGGTTGAGCTCGCCCAGCTCAGGTACAACATGTCCCGCCTCGTGGGCAAGAATCCCTCTCTCAGCAGGCTTGCCGGAGGTATCGGCACAAGGGGGCCCGGTGAAACCAGGCTGGAGATCGACCGCCGCCGCGCCAAAGAGCGCATGGAACGGCTTGAGCGGGAAAACAGACAGATAAGCCGTAAACGGAGGCTCACCAGACTTCGCAGGAGCAGGCATTCACTCCCGGTCATTTCCATCATTGGTTATACCAATACCGGCAAATCCACGCTCCTGAACACCCTGACGAAGAGCAAGGTCTTCACGGCGGACATGCCCTTCGCCACACTCGATCCTTCCAGCAAGCGCCTGAGGTTCCCCAAGGATATCGAGGTGATCATCACCGATACCGTCGGTTTCATCCGTGATCTGCCGACCGATCTCAAGGCCGCCTTCATGGCCACACTGGAAGAGCTGAGAGACGCTCATCTTCTCCTGGAGGTCATCGATCTCACAGACCCCCATATCGATTACCGCATCCAGGCAGTGGACGAGATCCTGAAGGGGCTTGGGCTCCAGGACAAACCCCGCCTCAAGGTGTTCAACAAGGCTGACAAGTGTACCAAGGGGCATGCGGATTCGCTGTCCGAACGATACGGCGGCGTTGCAGTCTCGGCACTTGACAATAATACTCTTATCCCGCTCATCGAGAGGATGCAGACCTACTTCCTGCACGAATAGGCGTTTCTACTGTTCCTTTTTCTCGATATATCTGAGCGACTCGTTGATAAGGCGTGCAGGCAGCTTCAGTGATCGCAACAAGGATGCCGCCACCGTGTTGGAAAGGGTGTTGATGGGCTCCACCCGCACCTTCGGCTCAGACATGGTGCCTTTGAGGCTCATGTTCACCACGATCAGTTTACCCTTATCGCCGGTGAGCACCCAGCCCACGAGAGGGATCTTGCTGAGGGTCCAGTCCACGCTCTCCAGGGGCTGGACTCCTATGTTGGCATCGATCTTCCTTGTCTTTATGAAATACTTCCCCACTGCAGATAGTTGAATCGAGTTGCTGTCCAGCGCGAAATCATCAAAACTCACCACATTGTCCTTTATGTTCAATGTCGATGTCAGGTGATTGTATGTGAAGTGATTGCTGATAAAATCGATGTCGCGGTTCTGGATGATCTTATAGACGTTCAGCAGTGAGAAGATTTGTGAAAAGAGCTCGTATTTCCGTATCTCGCCATCCCTGGCGGATATGGTCAGGGTGCCGTTGATAGAATCGTTATGGCCTGCGACACGGCCCTCCATGTCAAGGCTTCCGTCAATGACGGATTTGATGTTCGATGCCCGCAGCAGCTTGCGCATATCAGCGCCTTTGATGGAGATCATCAGGTCGTAGGTGGAGGCACCGTCGGCTGCGATCCGGATGGTCCCCTTGGCATTCCCTGAAACCGTTTCCATGTCGACACGGGTAAGGTTCAGGATCCCGTCATTCAGGTCCGCTTGCGCCGTCGATCCTTCGATGGGAAGTCCGAAGAAGACACAATTGTCGAACTTAAGCGTTGCATCGGCCCTGAGGTCCGTAGGCCACTTTAACGTTTCACCCATTTTTAATCCGTCGACGACAGCGCTTCCCCTGAAATAGGGTTGCTTGTCAAAGGTGAGCCTGCCCATGAAAGTCACGACGGTATCCCCTGAAACGACCTGCAGGGCATCCGAGGAGACGATGCGTGCATTGATGGAAACGGGGCCGTTTATGGTAACGGAGCTGTCCTGATAGGGCCAGATCACATTGCTCAACTGTAGGTTTCCTTCAGCGGAAGAGGCATTGCCCCAGGAGAGCTTCAGGGAACCTTTCACCAGGCCGTCCGGATTTCTTGAACCTGTTGCACTCTTATAGAAAAGATCCTTGAGGTGCAGCTCTCCGGACAATGTCAGAGAGCCGGTGTCCGATTTAAATGATGCAGCGCCGGCCAGGGAGCTCGCCGGAGTGCGGATCACCATATCATTGATACTGATGCGAGGCTGTGATTCCAGTAAGGTGGTGAAATTGCCTTTGACCGATGCAGCCTGGGAGGAAATCGTATAGTCGCTTGCAGAATAGGTTATGCCCGGGGTATTCAGTTCCAGGGAACCCCTGAGGTCGGACCCGTTGCCTGAGCCGGTTAGTTTAATGACCGCATCTCCCAGTGATACGGGTCCGGTTGTGGGGCGAAAATGATCGGCAAGGACGAAGAACCGGGAGTTGTTCTTCCCGAAAGGATCGATGAGGCTCAC
>DATKLV010000020.1:0-4522 GCA_035542255.1 Desulfomonilia bacterium
TTCAATACTATGTCCCATAATAATTCCAGGGTTGATCGATGCAATGATCGAACAGGCTTAGATGCGTGTCACGTCACCGGTAAGCTCGCCGATTTTTACCATGAATTGTTTATGCGGCATGCGCAACCCGAGGAATTTTGTCTCGATATACTCGGTGATAGTACCGCAGGTCTTTATCGTGTCGAAATACACGTATCGTGTCACCGCCCCGCCGGTTGTCTTGATGGTGCCCCATTGCAGAGGCTCTACGCCCAATGATTTCATGGCCGTGAGTTTACTGTCGTACCCGCTGATAAAAAATCCGATATGATGGATACCTCCGTCCTGCTTTCTCAGGATATCGGAGTAGATAGTTTCCACGTCGTTGTTGACCTGAATGAGCTCTATTTCCACCCTGCCGCAGAATCCAACCAGGATTTCGGCATCGAGATCAATCGGTTCACCGCGATAAAAGGTCTCCTTATAGGCGAATTTAGCCTGGAACCAGGGTTTTATGTTATATAATTTCGAGAAGTGCTCAGCAGAGCGTTTCGCGTCTCTTACGACCATACCTAACTGTCCGACTTGAGAAGGAGTGAATATATTTTTTTCCGGAGACATTTCAGGCATGATTCCCCCCATTCTTTATCGAGAGGCAATATTCCTCTCTTAAAATGATCAGTGTTGTGCGGACGTCCAATAGATCGAATGTTTGGAACTGCTGTTCCCTTTAATCTGTTATCCGTCCGTGAACCGCGCGGGGTTGTCATCCGCACACCCAGCCCCGGTTCGGTCATGCAAGGGTCTTCGTCTGATGCCGCATCTAACCGATATGCTCCAGCGCGATCTTCAGCATCCTCCTGATGGGCTCGGCCGCACCCCAGAGGAGCTGGTCGCCCACGGTGAAGCAGGTGAGGTATTTGGGCCCGATGTTCAACTTTCGGATGCGGCCCACCGGCACCTCGAGCCTCCCGGTGACTGCTGCCGGGGTCAGGCGCTTGAGGGTCTCTTCCTTGGTGTTGGGTATCACCCGGACCCAGTCGTTGGCGTCCTTGATGATTTCCGTGATCTCATCGATAGGCAGGTCCTTTTTGAGCTTGATGGTGAGGCCCTGAGAGTGGCATCTCATGGAGCTCACCCGAACGCATATGCCGTCGACGGGAATCGCATACCTGGTGTTCAGGATCTTGTTGGTCTCGGCGATGCCCTTCCACTCCTCCCTGCTCTGGCCGTTTGCCATTGCCGTATCGATCCACGGCAATAGATTGGCAGCCAAGGGATAGCCAAAGACCTTCTTGGGAAAAGATTTATCATGTATGGCGTTGAGCACGAGCCGGTCGAGCTCCAGTGCGGCGCTTGCCGGCTTGTCAAGAAGCTTCCCGGATGCCCTGCCCACAAAGGCCATCTGCTCTATGAGCTCGCGCATGTTGTTCGCGCCTGCGCCTGAGGCGGCCTGATAGGTCATGGAGGTGACCCATTCCACCGATCTTTCCCTGAAGAGGCCTCCGATGCCCATGAGCATGAGGCTCACGGTGCAGTTGCCGCCGATATAGTTCTTGATGCCCTTCTTCAGCCCCTTGTCGATGACGTCCCGGTTTACCGGGTCAAGGACGATGATGCTGTCGTCCTCCATGCGCAAGGCCGATGATGCATCGATCCAGTAGCCCTTCCATCCCGATTTCCTCAGCCTGGGAAAGACATCCTTGGTATGGTCGCTCCCCTGGCATGTCACGATGATGTCTGCGGTCTTGAGATCCTTTATGTCGTATGCATCCTTCAGAGGAGGGATCTTAAGCCCGATCTTCGGGCCCTTCTGCCCCACCTGAGATGTAGTGTAAAAGACAGGCTCGTATCCGTGGAAGTCATCTTCCGCGATCATCCTTTCCATAAGGACCGAACCGACCATGCCGCGCCAGCCGATGAAAGCCACTTTAGCCATGTTGATAGTATCCCTGTCCTTTCTTTGGAGTATTATTCACTTAACGGCAAAAGGCTCCGGGTGTCAATTATGAAAGGGCTGTTGCTCAATTACGAAGCGATTCAACGAGATCCTTCGCTGCGCTCAGGATGACATCTTAAACTTGATTACTTGGTCATTCTGAACGAAGTGAAGAATCTCTTTCTCAGAAAAGATTCACCTGCTGATCTTTTTAAGAACCATGACAAGAACCAAACCCAAGGCTGCCAGTGCGGATTCCGCATAGAGCGCGTAGGTGAATCCTCCGGTGAGCTCCTTGACCTTGGCGAAAACAAACGGACCGCAGAATCCGGCGAACCCGCAGGCAGTGAATATGGTTCCGTAGATCTTGCCGATATTGATTGGGCCGAACTCATCGGCTGCCAGGGCGGGCATGGAAGCCATGGTGCCGCCGTAACATGCCAGAAGGTAGATGCACAGCGCAGCGAAGATGAAGATGGCATTCACATTGGCCAGTACTGCAAACCCCAGGGACAGTGAGATGAAAATGAGCATGAAAACGGTCTTCCTCCCGATGAAGTCCGAGACCCACGCCCAGAAAAGTCTTCCCAGACCATTGAAGATGCCTGCGATCCCGACGATGATGCCTGAAACATAGACAATGTTCTTCATCTCTTCCGTTGATATGGTGCCCGGATAGCGTCTGATCATGACATCCTGGGCCATGGGTGAGAGCTGGGATATCATGCCGAGCCCTGCGGTTATGCTCACGAAGAGCATCATCCACAGGACCCAGAACCTCGGATTTCCGACGGCTTCCGAAAAGGTTGACGATGCAGGCTGGGTGGCGGCCATAGTCTTCTCGGATACCCTCAGCGGCGGTGACCAGCCGTCCGGAGGATTTACTAGCGTGAGGGCTGCTGAAAACACAACGATGAGACTGATGCTTCCCCATATATAAAAGGCTCTTTCCACACCATATTGAATAATGAGGTGGGGACCTACATTGCCAAGGATGAACTGACCGAGCCCGTATCCCATGACTGCAAGCCCGGTGAGCTGGCCCCTCCTATCCGGGAACCACCTGATGAGTGTGGCAATGGGGGTCACATATCCGAAGCCTCCGCCAAGACCACCGACGAGCCCATAGGCAATGATGATCAAGGTGATGTTTTTGATACCGGCCGCGAAACCCGCGAGGATGACGCCTGTTCCAAACAGGACACCTCCCAGGGCACCGATGATCCTGGGGCCTATGCGGTCCACAAGGGTTCCGCCGAAGGCGACGGCAAGGGCGAACACAGCCGAGTTGACCATGAATGCAAGCTGGGTCTGGGTTTCACCCCAGCCATTGGCTGACATCATGGGCTTCTTGAAGATGGACCAGGCGTATACTGTACCGAGGCAGAGCTGCATCATGATGGCTGCAGCCGCGACAAGGATTCTTCTGGACCCTGGAGAGATCCTGTTCACCGTAACTCCCTGCGTGCGTGAATTAATGCCTGTATATTTCACCTTATAGATCGAATGCCGGGCTGTAAAGTTCATTATATTCGCCTTTAGCCCGAATTCGTTCCCGATAGCGTCATGATGACGGTCGATGATCTTATGTATCAGAACAAACAGCAATACTATGCAAGGCAGGTCCCTGACCCCTGGTTTTTCCGGGGATGATCCTTAGATTATAGTGTGAGGGTTTTATCTACTGTATAAGCGCATGCACGGAAACGGTAGCGGGGTCTCAGAGAAAATTATTTGTTAGTCTTAAGAAAATTCACAGGAAAGGATTGACATTGCACAGGAAAGCAATTATCACTTGAAGACAGTATACAATTCCCTTGATGAAGATATCGGAGATGAAGAACCAGGAGGAGGTATTTATGAAAAAACCTTGTATTTTTAGTGCGACAGCAGCCATGGCGTTTCTTATCATATGCATCTTTGCAACCGGGGCTTTTGCAGAGAACAGGGCCGGAGCAATCAACATAACCCCTTTCGTGGGCGGATTCAATTTCGATAATGACGGTAATCTGCCCTATGATCCGGGGTGGACCTACGGGATCGGGCTCGGATACAATATCTCTGAAAAGCTCGCTGCGGAGTTTGCCTTCAACTGGGTGAAATCGGAATTCAACAATAATCACAATGCCGAGTGGACCACCAAGGGCCCGAACTGGGGCACCAAGGACGCCAATGTGACCCTCTACCGCTTCGAGCTGCTCTATCACCTCACAGGTCTCCTTCCGGGCGATATGATCGTTCCGTTCCTTGCAGCAGGTGTTGGCATGGAGCGACTGCCACACTGGAACGGCGGCGATCCGAGCAACCAGTTCATGGCCGACTACGGCGGAGGCCTGAAGTACTTCCTCACCAGAGACATAGCACTCCGGGGTGATGTGCGGCATGTCATCGACTGGCGCGGCGACAGGAACTGGAATAACTTCCTCTATACCCTCGGTCTGACATATGAGATCGGCGGGAAAAAAGAAGAGGTCAAGGAAGAGGCCCCTGCACCGGCTCCTGAGCCTGCACCCGCTCCCGCTCCTGAGGTAAAACCGGAGGTGACACCGCCGCCGCCTGCACCGGCACCCAAAGAGCAGGGCGCCATCATCTTCAGGAACATCA
>DATKLV010000021.1:0-3167 GCA_035542255.1 Desulfomonilia bacterium
TGCGGGTGAAAACCGGTTCGGACAGATGGGGCGGTCAGGATTCAAGAGGATAGCGGAAAAGATCGTCTTTCTTAAGGGCGATGTAACGAAGCCACTCATGCCTGATCACCTGGCGGAGTTACGATACAAGTTCGGCATGAAGTT
Organism: Desulfomonilia bacterium; assembly: GCA_035542255.1. Lineage (GTDB taxonomy): Bacteria > Desulfobacterota > Desulfomonilia > UBA1062 > UBA1062 > MWEI01. Next base: position 145 of record DATKLV010000021.1, read on the forward strand.
TTTAATGATGAATCCGGTTTCGCTGGGCATGACATCCTATACCATAGGCGCCCTTGATAATTTCACCTTGAGCGACGGCAAGAATGCCGCAGGTGCCATGGCCGGTGAGATGTACAAGCAGTGCTGGAAGGTCTATGCCGTTGATTTCTCTTCTCCCATGTGGCGGCTTGAAGGATTTCTGAAAGATACCGGGCCATGGGGCAGGGAGTATATGCGGGTTGTCCACGGTTGCACGGACGAGGAAGATGAACGTACTCCTTTGAGCCGGATAGTGTCATGCTACATGAAGGCACGCTTTGGACAGGACATGAAAAGTGTAGCCGAGTTTGTGCGGTTCATGTCCATCGGCGGTGCACTAGCCTCACACTACATGACCGTATGGCCGTACCGTGATGGGCACAATGCAGGGTATTGCGTACAGGAGGACGGCACCCTGAAGAAACCAGGCATCCTGTCATTTGCCGAGACGCTCCAGGGCCTTGGTGCCTCAGTTCAGTATAAATCCAGGGTATGGTTGGTGATCACCTTGGATCTGGGCAGGCTCCCGGGAAGAAACCGCGCCTGGGCCTTAATTCCCGGATGGATTGCCGATTTTGTCATTGCAGAAAATGAGAGGAATAGGTAGCGATTCAGCTTTAAGGTATGAAATGATATTTTCTCTATCCTTGCTGCTCAGCCCCTTGATGCCCGAAAGGTCCTCAGGTGTTATTTGTGAGAGATCCGTCAGGTTGGAGGTGTACATAAGCAGTGCCCTGGCCTTTTTCGGCCCTATGCCGGGGATGCCCTCGAATAGGGATGTCGATCTCCTGGACCTGAGCTGCCGGTGATACTTGATGGCGAACCGGTGCGCCTCATCTCTGAGCCTCTGCAGCGTGCGAAGAGCCCGGCTTCTCTCGGGCAGGCGCACCGCATCCTTTCTGCCGGGGAGGAAGAAACGGTCTACCCTGCCGCCTTTGGCCTTTGCGATGGACACAATCGGCATCCTGGGTACGCCGAGTTCTTCAAGTACCTTCAGGAACACACCCAGCTGGCCCTTACCGCCATCGATCACGATGAGGTCGGGCCTGGTCTCGTCGTGCATCAGCCTGCGCTCGAAGATCTCCCTGAGCATGGCAAAGTCATCCGGTGTATCCATACCCTGGATCCTGTAGTGGCGATAGAGGGTTTTGTCCGGCTCGCCGTCCACGAACACCACGCGTGAGCCTGCGGCCGACTTTCCCTGGATGTTGGATATGTCGTAGCACTCCATGCGGTAGGGGACGGATGAGAGGTGAAATGCTTTTGCGATCTCCTCCAGGACCGACACCGACGAGCCTTCCCGCCGGGAGTGGGTGCGGGCATTGTCCTGGGCGATGGACAGCCACTGGAGAGGGCGGCCCCTTGCGGGTTTGTAGATGCGCACTCGTGATCCCCGCATGTTTGAGAGCACCTCCTCGAGCGTATCTATGGATCGGGGCAGGGTGTCTGTGTATATCCGTACGGGTATCTCCTGGTGCTTCAGGTAAAACTGGAGGATGGCACCGGCAATGATGTCGTCTTCCTCCACATCCCTGAAGGTGTAATTGAAACTGTCGCTCATATTCCCTTGGGAGATGCATACCACGGCGATCTGGATCGCATTCTTCCTGCGGAAGAAGGAGAACACATCGGTGTCGGTGCCGGTATGGCCCGTAACCACCTGTGGTGTCAGCGTGGAGCGGATGGCTGCGATCTGGTCGCGTATCCTGGCGGCCTTCTCAAAATTGAGATTGTCCGATTCTTCCTTCATGCGCGTTTCGAGCATGTTCACCAGGTCATGATTCTTGCCTTCGAGAAATGCGATGAGATCGAGCACCGCCTGGCCGTATTCCTTCCAGATGGCCTTGTACACGCAGGGCGCCATGCACAGGCCGATGTAGTGGAAGATGCAGGGCCTGCTCCTGTTGGCGAAAAAGGTGTCCGTGCACCTGCGAACAGGGAATATCCTGCCGATGGCGCTCAGGGTGTTCCTGGTCGACCGGGCAGAAGAGTAGGGGCCGAAGTAACGGGAGCCGTCCTTGACGACCTTCCTCGTGACATAGATTCCAGGCCACTCGTTCCCCACGGTGAGCTTGATTCGGACATAGGACTTGTCGTCCTTGAGGTCGATGTTATATCTGGGGCTGTGCTCCTTGATGAGCTGGTTCTCCAGGAGAAGGGCCTCGGTCTCGTTCCTGGTGAGGACGTACTCCACCCTCTCGGTTTTCTCCACTATGCGGCCGGTAAAGGGGCGGTCATCCTGACCGAGATAAGACCTCAGGCGAACGCGCAGATCATTGGCCTTGCCTATGTAGATGATCTTATTTGCGGAATCCCGCAGGATGTACACACCCGTGGCCTTGGGCAGGGTCTTGATGATATCGTCGGTAAGGGCCATGGACATATGATAACATCTTGAGTGTTCTCAGGCAAAGCGCGCGTAATAACAATCCTGATCTGCTTAATAATTTGACTTTTCCGGTATGATGAAGAATATTCGGTATAAGGACAAAACCATTATATATTAAGGTATGCGGATGCAAGTGGTGTATGGTCTCGGCAACCCGGGCAGGAGATATGAGCTGACACGACACAACGTCGGCTTCATGGTGGTGGACCATCTTGCCCGAAGGTGGGGCATCCCCATGAAGAAGAAAAAGGCCGATGTCCTCTTCGGCACGGGAAAGGTGGCGGGCATCGAGGCCATGCTCGCAGAGCCCCAGACCTTCATGAACCTGAGCGGCACACCGCTGAACCCCTTATACATCAAATCACAAGACCTCATCGTCATCCATGACGATATGGATATCCCCTTAGGCCAGGTACGCGTAAAGACAGGCGGCGGCACCGGAGGACACAAGGGGCTCATTTCCATCAAGGGTGCCCTGTCCACCGGAGACTTCATCCGTATCCGCTTCGGCATCGGCAGGCCGCCCGACTTCATAGATCCAAGCGATTATGTGCTCGGACGCTTCCCCAAGGATGACAAGGACATTGTGCAGGAGCAGGTCCTCGCGGCCGCCCAG
>DATKLV010000022.1:0-4012 GCA_035542255.1 Desulfomonilia bacterium
AGGCTTTGAATGCTCATGTTGATATAGTGTCTTCTCTACCTAAGGGTGGTGAGACAGAACTCAAGGAGATCGACACAAGAGAAGGTGAATTGACGTATCTCGAGGAAACTCTGAACAAAGAGAATATCTCATGTGAGACTCATCTCCTTATAAAAGGTCATGATGCTGGAGACGATATTGTCAAGTTTGCCAAGGAGCATAATATCGATGAGATCATCATTGGCACTGAGAAGAAATCCAGAGTCGAGAAGTTCCTCTTGGGTTCGGTGGCACAACACGTGATCATCAATGCCACTTGCCCGGTGGTTATTGTCTGATCGAAGGATTGATCTTAGTAAGAGAATTCCCTCTGAAAGGAGGGTTATTAAGATGTTTTTATTTGAACCGATTGCATGGTACACCGCCCTTATGTGGTTCGCCGTTCTTGGCGGCTTGATGCTTGTCAATGAACTGGCCCGCTTAAACAAATGGTCTTCTCTTCTGATTTTTCTTGCACTGCCTCTTATTCTAACAATTGTTGTATGGCCCACAACTGCCGGAGAAGGCACCAGCATGAACGATTGGTTTCATTGGGCAAAGGTGTATTCGGCGTTGGCCGGATGCCTTGGCTTCCTTGTCATTCGGCATATTAAGGGTGCGGCAAAAAACAAATATCTTCTGATGTTCCCTCCGTTTATTCTTGCGCTTAACATACTGGAAGCTTGTACTCGTGATTTCCAGGTTTTCGGCATGCATGCTCATGGAATGGTTGACGGCGTATTTATGTTCAGCGGTCCGTGGAATATCATGAATGGCATTGCAGGTCTCTTGAACATCGTCACCATCTGCGGCTGGCAGGGGATCTTCGTCAGCAACGACAAGAAGAGGGACATGCTGTGGCCCGATATGCTCTGGTTCTGGATCATCGCCTATGATCTCTGGAATTTTGCCTATGTATACAACTGCCTGTCCGACCACGCATTCTATGCCGGCGCTGCCCTCCTGATCTCCTGCACCATTCCCGCCTTCGTCATCAGGACTGGTGCCTGGCTGCAGCACCGTGCCCAGACCCTTGCCATCTGGTGCATGTTCGCCATGACCTTCCCGAACTTCATCGACACCTCGATGTTCGCTGTAAAGTCTTCGCACAATGCCACGGCCCTCTGGGTGGTGAGCGGCCTCGCGCTGGCTTCCAACATCGCTGTGTTCGTGTACCAGGTATATACGGCGGTTCTATACAAGCGAAACCCGCTCAAGGAAGAGCTCTACACGAATCTTGAGGCATACAAGAAGGTTGAAGAGTGCAGGCTCGCACACGCGGCCCCCTGAAGACACGCGTGACGAGTGGGGTTGGGACGCAACAGCGGACAGCGAGAAGCTTGAGGAGAGAGGCAAGACCCATGGTAAAGGAAAAAGTTCTCGATCTGGCGAACAAGATCAGCAGGGTAAAGCGCGGCTCAAGATCGGAGATCAGGCCTGAAGACCCGGAGTATAAGATACTGGAGCCCGTTGTTACGGAGGAGATGGCGGAAGTCGCCCTTTGCCTCGAGCTGCGCAAGCCCATGAGCGCAGAAGAGATAGCCCATCTGTGCGGAAAGCCTGTGGATGAAACGGCGAAACTCCTGTGGGAGCTGGCGGTTGTCGGCGTCTGCTTCGTGAACAAGATCGACGGAATTGACAAATACTGGCACGACCTCTGGATTCCGGGCCATATGGAAATGATGGTCAACAACAAGGAAAACGTCAGGAAGTACCCCCAGATCGCCGAGGCCTTCGAGGCATACGGGAGGGTAAGGGGCCCGAAGACAGCTGGCAATTTCCCGGTGGGGACGGGCCTCATGCGCGTCATCCCCATCGAGCATACCATTCAGGGTGCATCCAGAAAGGCATCGTACGAAGAAGTTTCCACATATCTCAATGAAAATGAAATAATTTCTGTATCGGACTGCTCCTGCCGCACCGCACGAGAAATCATGGGAGAAGGCTGCGGCCATTTAAAGGAAGACATGTGCATCCAACTGGGCCATGCCGCCGAATTCTACATCCGCACCGGCAGGGGCCGCCGGATCACCCGTGAAGAGGCTTATCTGATCATCAAAAGGGCCGAGGAAAACGGTCTGGTGCATCAGATACCGAACACGGATGGCCCTGGAAAGACCCACGCGATCTGTAATTGCTGCGGATGTTCCTGCCTTTCCCTGAGAACGGCTGAAATGTTCCTGAACAACGACATGGTGCGCTCGAACTATGTCTCGCAGGTGGATAAGGATAAATGCGTGGCATGCGGAGAGTGTGTCGAAAACTGCCCGGTCAACGCGTTGAAGCTTGGGCAGAAGCTCTGCACGAGGACGCCCATCCCCGGGAAGGAGAGAGACCTTCCCTATGATACTGAGTGGGGTCCGGACAAATGGAACCCCGATTACCGCACCAACAGGAAAGTGGTGGTCGAGACCGGAACGAGCCCCTGCAAGGCAGAATGCCCCGCACATATCGGCATTCAGGGTTACATAAAGCTGGCTTCCCAGGGAAGATACCGGGAAGCGCTCGAGCTCATCAAGCATGAAAACCCGTTCCCTGCGGTGTGCGGCCGCATCTGCCCGAGGAGCTGCGAATCCGCCTGCACCAGAGGCGATCTGGACGAACCGCTTGCAATTGATGAGATCAAGAAATTCATCGCGCAGCAGGATCTGAGCACGGATCACAGTTTTGTGCCCGAGGTGAGGCATCACTACGGGAATATGATTGCCGTCATCGGCGCGGGCCCTGCAGGGCTCTCCTGCGCCTACTACCTGGCACTCGACGGGTATAAGGTGACGGTGTTTGAAAAACAGAAGGCGCTTGGCGGCATGCTGACACTCGGTATCCCCTCGTTCAGGCTCGAAAAAGATGTGGTGAACGCGGAAATAGATATCCTGAAAGAACTGGGCATCGAGTTCAGGACAGACATTGAAGTCGGGAAGGACGTGAGCCTGCACGACCTGAGGGGTCAGGGGTTCGAGGCATTTTACATCGCCATCGGCGCCCAGGCCGGAAGAAGGATCGGCATCGAAGGTGAGGATGCTGAGGGCGTAATCACCGGTGTTGACTTCTTACGCAAGGTGAACCTGGGGGATCATTCCAGACTCGAAGGGAGCGTGGTGGTAGTCGGCGGCGGCAATGTTGCCATTGACGTTGCCCGGACTGCAGTCCGGGTCGGTGCATCTCGGGTAGATATGTATTGTCTGGAGAAGAGGGAAGAAATGCCTGCCCTCGCAGAAGAGATCGACGAGGCACTGTCCGAAGGCATCGGAATTCACAATTCCTGGGGCCCCAAACGGATTATCGTGGAGAACGGGCGCGTCGCAGACATAGAGTTCAAGAAGTGCGTTTCCGTTTTTGACGAGCACAAGAAGTTCAATCCCCGATACGATGAAAATGAAACAAAGATCATAAAGACGGACCATGTCCTGATCTCGGTGGGACAGGCCATGGATTGGGGCGGCCTGATTGCAGGCAGCGGGATAGAATTGAATTCCAACAGGACAATCAAGGCCGATCCCTCCACCTACCAGACCAATGAGCCAGATGTGTTCGCCGGAGGCGACGCATTGACCGGTCCCAAGTTTGCCATCGACGCCATTGCCCTGGGCAAAGAGGGAGCGATCTCGATCCATCGGTATGTTCACCCCGGGCAGAGTCTGACCATCGGCCGCACCAGGAGAGAATACCGTGCACTTGACAAGGCGAACCTTGATCTCGAGGGGTATGACCGGCATCCAAGACAGCGGCCGATCCATACCGATGGGAACGTTTCAGCAGAGCCATTCAGGGATCTGCGCGGCACTTTCACCGAAGAGCAGGTGAAGAGGGAGACGGAACGTTGTCTCGGCTGCGGTTCTGCGGTTGTGGATGAATACCTGTGCGTCGGGTGTGGTTCCTGCGTGACCAGATGCAAGTTCGATGCAATCAAGCTGGTAAGGAAATACAACAGTTCCAGTGTGGAGCTTCCTGATTTGAAGGCTACGGTTGTAAAGTACGCACTGAAACGCAGGCT
>DATKLV010000023.1:0-7039 GCA_035542255.1 Desulfomonilia bacterium
CATTGAAAAGGTCAGGATAACCGGCGGAGAGCCTCTGCTACGCAAGGGCATTGTCGATTTTATAGAGCAGATAAGTACCATCCCCGGGTTAAAGGATCTATCGCTTACTACCAACGGCATCCTCCTGGAGCCCATGGCTGAGAAGCTGAAAAAGGCTGGACTGAAGAGGATAAATGTGAGCCTCGATACCCTTGACCGGGAAAAATTCACCTATATCACCAGGGTCGACGCCATAGATGAAGTCATCAAAGGCATCTGTGCAGCGCATGAGCATGGTTTGATGCCGCTCAAGATAAATGTGGTGGCGATTCGAGGGTTCAATGATATGGAGATACCCGAGTTCGCCCGGCTCACCGTGTCTCTCAACGTCGAGGTACGGTACATAGAGCTCATGCCGATTGGCTGCATCACCAAGTATCCTGAGCATGAGGGAATCGATGCACGTGAGATCAAAGAGACTCTGGAGCGCATCTATGGTCCACTGGAGCCCCTCAAGCGCGGCCTCGGCCCTGCCAGGAGCTATAGAATTCCCCATGGAAAAGGGAGCATAGGGATCATCGGATCTCTGAGTGAACAGGATTTCTGCAAGGCGTGCAACCGCATCCGAATCACTGCCAGAGGGCACCTAAGACCATGCCTTTTCTCCGAAAAACACATCGATCTCCTCAGACCCATGAGGAATGGCATCTCGGATGAAGCACTGGAAGAGCTTATCGAAGAAGGCGTCAGGGCAAAGCCCCCTGCCCACGGCGTATGCAGAGGGACGGCCATGATTCAGGAAGGGCCGAGATCAAAGATGTTCGATATCGGCGGTTAAGCCGTCAGGGCTGATCCTGATCCTGCATAAGTTCAAGCAGCCTGTTGAAAGAAACGAGATCCTTCTTGAAGAGGACTTTATTTGTGTTCAGGAAGGAAAGCCCGGAGCATTTCTCTTTTTCGGTCTCTTCGGAGGCCCACACTACTTTGCAGTAAAGCGATATATCTCCCACATTGTGGAGATCATCAATAGCCAGTCTCACCACCGATCCCACAGGTATATGTACACCTGTGATGCAGACACCTTCTGCGCTTGCATTGATTACGGCGATGGGTTTGATAGTCTCACTGATCTCGACAGAGCCTTTCAGTTCAGGAAAGGGTATCCTCTCGTGCAGTCGTTTTTCTTTTTTGCTGTGCATGATAAAACAAAAATACATCGTAGACCGAACTCTGTCAAGACTGTATCTATTCTCTTGTTACATTTATGAAACTTCTTAAAAAACACTTTTTACCGAGGAGAATACCCACTCTGGGTTCCATGAGAACCGAGATGGTACAGATGCTTGTCCTGGTGTATAAGAATAAGTGTCAAATCTTCAACAGGGGATGGATCCCCTGTTTTTATAAAAAATCAAATCGGTTCTTTATTAAGGAGGGGATATGGAATTCGATCTTTCCGAACACCATCAGATCCTGAAAGAGACGGTCCACCGCTTCTCAGCACAGGAGATCGCTCCACGGGTGGAAGGCATGGACAGGGATGAAGCGTTCGATCAATATCTCTGGAATAAGGGCGCTGAGCTTGGGTTTGTGGGGATGGGCATAAGCCCTGAATATGGGGGGAGCTTCATAGATTATCTATCCCTGGGCATCATGGCGGAAGAGGTGAGCAAAGTCGATCCGGGCGTCGCCGTTGTCTTCGGTGCCCATTCGGTGCTGTGCGGCAACAATATCGAGCGCAACGGCACCGGAGAGCAGAAGAAGAAATATCTGCCCCTTCTTGCATCAGGCAGGATGAGGGGCTGCATGGGCATCACCGAGCCGGACGCCGGTTCGGACGCGCTGTCCATACGTACCAGGGCCCGTAAAGAGGGAAATGAGTACATTCTCAACGGGAGCAAGATGTTCATCTCGAATGCCCCCATTGCAGACGTCGCCCTCATCTATGCCTCAACCGATCCTTCCCTGGGGCCACAGGGATTAAGCGCCTTCATCATAGAGAAGTCGTTCCCTGGATATACGAGAGGCAGGAGCCTCTCCAAGATGGGATTGAGATCTTCACCAACGGGTGAGATCATCATGGAGGACTGCCGCGTTCCGGAGCAAAATCTCCTGGGAGGCAAAGAAGGCACAGGTCTTGCCGTAATGTTCTCCGGGTTGGATGTGGAACGGATCCTCTGGAGCGCCCAGGCCATCGGCATCGCACAGGCGGCATTTGATGCTGCGCTCAAGTATGCCAAGGAGCGCCGGCAGTTCAATAATCACATCATCGCATTCCAGATGATCCAGGACAAGCTCGCAAGCATGCTCGTTGAGATAGAGGCCGCACGCCTTCTTGCCTACAAGGGACTGGCCTGCCTTGACAAGGGCAGGAAACGGGAAACCAGGATGATAGCTGCGCAGGTCAAGCTCTATGCCTGTGAGATGGTGAACCGCATCACCTCCGACGCGCTGCAGATCCACGGCGGATACGGTTACATGAAGGAGTTTCCTCTTGAACGGTATCTCAGGGACGGCAGGGCCTATGCCATCGGGGCAGGGACAAGCGAGATCCAGAAGCTCATCATCGGCGGGTACCTCATGGCATGAGGCGATGGGTAAGACCCGAAGGCTTCTGTGTAATTTGCATACGTTCACCTGCCTATTATTATGTAAAGATAAGAGCTTAGGTGAGTTCTTCCCATGGAGAAGGGATATCCTGCTGAACGGAGAGGGCCTATGATCAGGGATATTAAAAGGATGGCAGGTAGTAACTATGACGTGCTGGTGGTCGGGGGAGGCATAACCGGAGCCTTCATCGCCTGGGATTCCACGCTGAGAGGTCTGAAGGTTGTCCTGATAGATAAAGGCGACTTCGGTGCGGCCACCTCGGCGGCCACGTCCAAGCTCATCCACGGGGGATTGCGCTATCTCAAGACCCTCGAGGTGGGTCTGGTGAGGGAATCGCTTCAGGAGCGCAGGATCATGGAGATCATAGCACCCCACCTTGTCTATCCTTTGCCGTTTGTCTTCCCAGGTTATGGCTGGGGCATGCGGGGCATGCCTGCCGCCGTGTCGGCCATGGTCTTCTATGACACGCTCTCCTATGACAGGAAATGGATCAACGACGATGACAAAAAGATACCCGGGCACGAGACCTTTTCCGCCGAGCAGATCCTTGCCCTGGAGCCCATACTCGACCCTGTGGATCTCAAGGGCGGCGTCATCTACTACGACTGTCAGATGTATAGCCCGGAGCGACTCACCCTGGAACCCATTCTCTCTGCTGTGGAATACGGGGCCGATGCCGCCAACTATGTTAAGGTCCTGGACCTTATAATGGATGGAGACCGGATAACGGGTGCGCACGCGGCTGATCTGTTGACCGGCAAAGAATACGACATCAAGGCCTCCATTACTGTAAATGCTGCAGGCCCTTGGGCAGACCTGCTCTTGGGGAAGATCAGGGGAAGAAAGCACCACAGCCTTATCCGCTCCAAGGGCATCCATCTCATCACGAAACCCCTTCACAAGGACCATGCCATGGTCCTGCAGACAAAGACAGGCAGGCATTTTTTCATCATACCCTGGAGGGGGTTTAGCCTCATTGGGACCACGGATGTGGTCTATAAGGGCAATCCTGACGACTTCAAGGTGACCGAAGCCGACATCGCCGATTTCCTGAGCGAGATTAATGCAACCGTCCCTGCCGCCGGGCTCACGAGGGCGGATATTCTTTTTCAGTACGGGGGGCTGCGTCCTATTGTGGAGAAGGAGACTAGCGTAGAGGTGGAGGTGTATGATGCCTCCCGCAAGTACGAACTCTATGACCATGAGGAAGAAGGGGTAAAGGGTTTCCTCACCGCCATCGGAGGCAAGTATACTACCTCCCGCAATATGGCCCGGCAGCTCGTCGATATGCTCTTTTCAAAACTCGGGAAAGATCCGGTAAAGTGCCAGACCCATACCACACCGTTGTACGGCGGAGAGATGGGCAGGTTTGTGAGCTTTGTGGAGCGGGCCGTAATCCACAAGCAAGCTGGCCTCAGTGACAGGGCGATTGAGAACCTGTGCCGCAACTACGGGAGCAGGTATCTGAATATCATAGGGGCTGCTGAAAAGAAGAAGTATTTGTCCCCGATCTGCGAGGCCTTTCCTGATATCTGGGCCGAAGTCATCCATGCCGTCAGATCCGAGATGGCGGTCTCCCTGAATGATGTGCTGTTCCGCAGAACAGGCCTGTGCACCCTCGGAAATCCCGGCACCGATGTCATCGAGGAGGTGGCTGATATAATGGCCAAAGAGCTCAGGTGGAAGAAGGCGAAAAAGAATGAGGAGATCGATAAGACACTTGAGGCCTTTACCGTCAGAGCAGAATAGTGCATAACATAATGATGAAGGGCAGAAATGTCCTCCTCGTCAACCCCTGGATCTATGACTTTGCAGCCTATGACCTGTGGGCAAAGCCCCTGGGACTGCTCTCTCTCGGAGCCCTGTTGAGGAAGAACGGGTGCGGGGTTGATTTCGTCGACTGTCTTGAAACGGAACATGACCTCGTGAAGAAACCGGGAGGGCATGGCCGATTCCGCCGGGAGATCATCCCCAAGCCTCCTGCCCTCAAGGCGATTCCGAGAAATTATGCCAGGTACGGTATCACACCAGATGCCTTTGTCCGGGAACTCAGAAAGGTAGATCGCCCTGATGCAGTACTCGTCACCTCCATGATGACGTACTGGTATCCCGGGGTTGTTGATGCCATCAGCCTCATAAAGGAATATATCCCAGATGTCCCGGTAGTGCTCGGAGGAGTGTATGCGACCTTGTGCACTGAGCATGCAAGGAGATTTTCCGGGGCTGATCATGTTCTGACCCATGAGGGAGAACTTAAAGTTCTCAAACTTTTCGAGGAGCTGTGGGGTAACCCCTTTTCATATGTCCCCTTGGGGGAAGATCCCGATACACTGCCCTACCCGTGCTTTGATCTTGTAGATGATCTCCGATATGTTTGTATCAGGGCTTCACGGGGGTGTCCGTACCGATGTACCTATTGCGCTTCACATTACCTGTGCGGTACCCAACGGCTGAGGGATGGAGTCAAGGTGGCGGACGAGATTGAGTTCTGGAGAGGAAGGTATGGTGTTAAGGATTTCGCCTTCTATGACGACGCCCTCCTCACCCCGCTGCCCCATGCGATGAGACTCCTTCAAGAGATCGCCTCAAGGGATCTCGGGGTGAGGTTCCACTGCCCCAATGGACTCCACGCGAGGGAAATCACGCGCGAGACAGCCCTGCTCATGAGACAGGCGGGTTTCGCCACCATCAGGCTTGGCCTTGAAACAGCAGACCCTGTGAGGCAGCGAAGGAGCGGCAACAAGGTTACAAACACGGAGTTCATCCATGCCATGGAGAATCTCCACTCGGTCGGTTATGATTCGGATGAGATCGGAGTCTACATCCTTTGCGGGCTGCCTGGCCAGGAAGCATCCGAGGTCTATGATGCCGTATGGTTTGTCAAGGAACATGGAGGCAGGCCAAGGCTGTCTGAATATTCACCTATTCCCCACACGAAAGAGTGGGAAGCGGCCAAGAAGTCAAGCCGATATCCCGTTGAAGAAGAGCCCTTGTTCCAGAACAACACCCTGCTGCCTTGCAGATCGGAGAGCTTCTCCTATGAGCAGTACCAGGAGATTAAAATATCACTCAAGGACGGCATAGAAAAATCCTTGAAAATCAGGCAGACAATGTCTGGAAGCCCTTGATGACGGCGGTGAGCACTTCATTGACCGGAGTAGGAACGCCCTGCTCCCGGCCGTATCTGCAGATGGCCCCGTTCAGCGCATCTATCTCGGTGAGCCTGCTGCCTCTTGACATGTCCTGGAGCATGGAAGATCGGTGGGTCGCTGTCGGCGGCAGCTGGATCTCGGTCAGGGTCTTGTAATAAGCTTCGGCATTTTCGTAAGGCAGCTTCACACCCTTTGCGCGTGCGACAGCAAAGATTTCACGGATAATCTGCTGCATTACCGACAAAACCTCTGGTACCTCCTGCAGCCTGCCGTAAGGGACGTTCAAGATCGCGCCCAGGGCATTCAGAGAGCAGTTGTAGAGAACTTTGCCCCACAGGAAAGATGCGATCTCATCGCTGAGAGCCGTAGGGATTCCGGCATCATTGAGGTGGTCACAGACTTGCTGTATCGTCTCGCGTGGTGCAGTTCCGGATGGCGAGCCCAGGAGCACCTTGTCGGCATAGACCGTCACCCGGGCGGTACCGGGCCGCTCCAGCTCGGCGCCGAAGATAACCCTGGCACCTATGGTCCTCTCCCATCTCACGGCATCGGCAATGGCCTCCCAGTTGCCCAGGCCGTTCTGGATGGAAAAGACGAGGGTCTTTTCATGGAGGAAAGGCAACGTCTCTTTGATGACCTGGGCAGTGTGGTATGACTTCACGCTAAGCAGCACGACATCATAGATCCCGGAGAGCTCTTTTGTCCCGAAGAAGGCATTCACTCTTTCAAGCTTGTGGTCTCCCCAGATCCCGGTGATGCTGAGGCCTTGTTTCTGCATGGCCCGTAGATGGTCATCCGTTCCGACAAAGGTGACATTGTGACCTCGCTCAAGGAGCAATCCGCCGAATATACTCCCAAGGGCACCTGCGCCCATGACCAGGTATTTCATTACAGTCCTCTCATCCTGACGCTGCCTTTTTCTGCTTAAATGCAGGATATCTCATATCAGAGCCTATTCCGCACTTCAATCGCCACTTCAAAAACCCGTCAATGGATGCAATAGCATCCTGGGGGGTCCGGTATACGGCAAGACCGGCCTTTCTGAATATGGAGTACATCTTGATACGAACTTCTTCGATATCAAGGATGTTCTCCGTGAACTGCGAGAGTATAGGGATGACCGGTTTATTGATTTTTTGTGCTGCTTCAACAATGGCATGGGGTCCGCTCTCTATCTGATCTTTCTGGAATGAGGTGATGAAATCCAGAGAAAAGTAGGGGATGATGACATCGATATGATCGTCGGCAGCCATGGCCTCGATGGTATGGGCCATGATGGTGAAATCGAAGCCGTAGAA